>NZ_MLYQ01000127.1:0-14408 GCF_001866725.1 Bacillus sp. MUM 13 | reverse complement strand
TCGCAGCTAGACAAAATGATTGCAGATATTTAACTTCTTCTATTATCCAGTTTTGAAGGAACAATGTTCCTCATAGTTTGGTGGCGATAGCGAAGAGGTCACACCCGTTCCCATTCCGAACACGGCAGTTAAGCTCTTCAGCGCCGATGGTAGTTGGGGGTTCTCCCCCTGTGAGAGTAGGACGCCGCCAAGCAAGCGAAAGGCCAGCAGAGATGCTGGTCTTTTTTGTGTGCAGAAAGGAGACATTATAATAACTAAAAAGAATATAAAGAGTAAAAGAGTCAAATAAGCCCAAACCTGAATGGGGAGAACCAAGGAGGTCGAGGAAGCGAAGGAGTGAGCACCGGAGTGTACGGTGTACACGAGGAGCGGAAGGACTGAAGCTGACGAAGAGATCCGCCGGTTATCGCCGTTCAGGAGTTCGAACACGGCAGTTAAGCTCGTGCGCCGATATTGGACTGCAAGGAGCTTCTGCTAAAACCGCCACGTCCTGTGGCAACGCAGAAGTCAGCACATCCTGTGCAAGTCCTGTGAGAGTAGGACGCCGCCAAGCAATTGGGAGGCCAGCAGAGATGCTGGTCTTTTTTGTGTGCAGAAATGGGTATTTCATAAGAGCTCAAAAGAAAAGAGGAAAAAAATTGAGTAAGCCAAAATCAGAATGGCAGATATAAATGGCGGTAATACTCTAGCTAGCTGATAAAGAGTTCCGACGTCTGGTTATTGCCGTTCAGGAGCTCGGACTTGGCATCTAAGCCTAAGTGCTGATGACAGTAGGTGCAAGCAAAGAACTTCTGCTATAACCGCAGGGTGCAACGGAGAAGCAGCCAGCACGTCCTGGGAGCAGAACGCCGCCAATCGAATGAAGTATCAAAGAAGTGCTGGTATTTTCTTGTTGACTATTTTTTCTCACACTTTCTTTGGGGTATCACAAGCAGTGAACGATGGTGGCAACTAAGCAATTACTCTTTTTTAAACGTGTCCCCACGAAAAATCCAGCTTAATCAATGTAGCCTGCTGAACACACAATAGTGATTAAGCAGGTGCCGCAGTCCCATCTATTTACGAACCTCATCATAAAAACGTTATCTAAAGTTTTTCTCCTGTTAACATCTACTGCTCCCTGTTTCATTTCGTTTTAAGACGTTCCTTCATCAGCCATTCAAAGACTAAGAATGGAGTTTTGTCCTGGGAAATATTCAAAAACTCCGAAATATATGGATAGTCATCGTTAGGGGCGGTTTTTAACAGTTCTGACCACCATTCTGTTTCATACCTTGAAATCATGCTTAGATTATAAAGGACGAGATAATGTATCATCAATTCAGGAAATAGGTAACAGGGGGAGCTTTTGTTAAGGGATAGCATGAAGCTTTTTTCAAACATATGATAGTGTATGGGTGAATCCTGATTCACCAGCAATCCTTGTTCAGCGGATAAAGAGATTGATGATGAATGAGATGATATGTTAATGCTGCTGTTTAGTTTGGATTCCAAATAACCTTTAAATCGGTTTTCTGTCATATTAAAGCTTGATAAAATGGCAATTGGCAAGTGGAATGCTTCCCCAGCAGATTGTAGTTCCTGGAATGTTTTTTTAGATGCTAAATAAAGATGGCAGTCTTTTAGCTCCGGGATTTCTCTTAGCAGCTGCTCCATGGTATATTTCTCTGATTCAAGATGTTTCATGTGGAACATCTTTTCAGCTATGTTTGTGAATAATCCGTTTTTTTGCACTTTCACTTCATCAAACATAAATTCATATTGCTGTTTTTTTCTTTTTCGCGTGGTCACTCCGTGCGCTAGATCCGTGGTTGATTCAGGGTAGTTCGAATCTAAAGTGAGCAGGCAGGCCTTTAACAGCTGTACAAATCCGTAGAAAAGCAAAACAGGTTTCAGTGATAGAGGAGCGATTTGAGCCTGATTGTAGTAAGTTTGCCCATGTTCAAGGTAATACATAAATGGATAGCAGTTTTCGAAGCTTTTTAATTCAGCTTCTGGATTATTTTCTCTTTCATAGCATTTCCTAAGAAAAGACTGTGTAGAAGATGCTGAACTGAAATAGATGAATTTGTTGCTGGATGGATTGGGTGGCTGCATATTATATTCTCCTTAAATTGATAGTAGTGATAAACGTGCCTGTTGATTTCAGGATAGAAAGACTCGGTCTGGATTCGCCTGGCCAGCGCTCACTTCAATCAACAAAAATCAGCTTGTATTTTAATAAAGCATAATTGATAGAATTATCAAACATTTCCACTTTACCTTGACAGTATTTTGTCCAATTGATAACCTACAAATAATATTTTTAAGCAGGAGGGGAAAAATATGTGGGAAAATAAATTTGCAAAAGAAGGTTTAACTTTTGATGATGTGCTGTTAGTACCCGCTAAATCAGAGGTTTTGCCGAAAGATGTGAACTACCAGGTCTCATTAGCAGAAAATTTAACATTGAATCTTCCAATTATCAGTGCCGGGATGGATACGGTGACGGAAGCTGAAATGGCTATTTCCATGGCACGCCAAGGCGGCTTGGGAATTATCCATAAGAATATGTCTATTGAGGCACAAGCTGATATGGTTGATAAAGTTAAACGCTCAGAAAGCGGAGTAATCAGTGATCCCTTTTTCCTCACTCCTGAACATCAGGTTTTTGATGCAGAGCATCTGATGGGCAAATATCGTATTTCAGGTGTTCCGATTGTAAATAACGTGGATGAAAGAAAGCTTGTGGGCATTATCACAAATCGTGATCTGCGTTTCATTTCTGATTTTTCCATTAAAATTGCCGAGGTTATGACAGCAGAAAACCTGGTTACTGCCCCTGTTGGAACCAATCTTGAGCAGGCAGAAAAAATCCTGCAGAAATATAAAATTGAAAAACTCCCGCTGGTTGATGAGGATGGCGTGTTAAACGGTCTGATAACAATCAAGGATATAGAAAAAGTGATTGAATTTCCTAACTCCGCTAAAGACAAGCAGGGAAGATTGCTTGCCGGTGCAGCTGTAGGGATTACGAAGGATACAATGAAGCGTGTAGAAATGCTCGTTAAAGCACATGTTGATGCTATTGTGGTTGATACAGCGCATGGACATTCATTTGGGGTCATTGAAACTGTTAAGGAAATCAGGGCAGCTTATCCTGAATTAACAATCATTGCAGGAAATGTTGCGACGGCAGAAGCTACAAAAGAACTAATAGAAGCTGGAGCAGATGTAGTGAAGGTTGGCATTGGCCCTGGTTCCATTTGTACTACACGCGTGGTTGCAGGTGTAGGCGTACCTCAAATTACTGCCATTTACGACTGTGCCACAGAGGCCCGCAAGCATGGGAAGACGATTATTGCTGATGGAGGCATTAAATACTCCGGTGATATCGTAAAAGCATTGGCAGCAGGCGGACATGCAGTTATGCTTGGCAGTATGCTTGCTGGCGTAACAGAGAGTCCCGGCGAAACAGAAATCTTCCAGGGACGCCGTTTTAAGGTGTACCGCGGAATGGGTTCTGTTGCTGCAATGGAAAAGGGGTCTAAAGACCGATACTTCCAGGAAGAAAACAAGAAATTTGTGCCTGAAGGAATTGAAGGGCGCCTCCCGTATAAGGGACCTCTGGAAGAGACTATATACCAGCTGATTGGCGGATTGCGTTCAGGAATGGGCTATTGCGGTGCTGGAGACCTTCACGCACTGAGAGAAAGATCTCAGTTCATCAGAATGACTGGTGCAGGACTGAAGGAAAGCCATCCGCATGATGTACAGATAACGAAGGAAGCACCAAACTACTCCTTGTAAATTCTAACTTTTTCCTTAGTTGGAAGGAATAATTTTCCGTGAAATTTTAGGCAGAGGGACCCATTACTCTGTCTATTTTTTTTGTATTACATGTGATAAACTAGACAAGGTGCAAATCAAACAACGAAGGTTTTTCTCTTCGTCCTATACAGAAGCTATGAAAGTTGGAGGTAAAAGAAATTGAAAAGAATCACCCAGATATCACTGGTTTTTACACTGTTATTTGTTCTTGTTGCGTCCCAATTCTCCTACAATCCCCGTACTGCAAAAGCTGCAGAAGATAACCTGGGCTTAAAGGCAGATGCAGCACTGATCGTAGATGCCAAAACAGGGAAAATTATATATGAAAAAAATGCTAATAAAGTAATGGGTATCGCCTCTATGTCAAAAATGATGACAGAGTACCTGGTTCTTGATGCCATTGAAGATAAGAAAATCAGCTGGGACACACCTGTGAAAATCAACGAATATGTACATAACTTATCTAAAGCTCCTAATCTTTCAAATGTAGGCCTGACGCAAGGTGAGGAATACAAAGTGAAAGAGCTTTATGAAGCAATGGCTATTTACTCAGGAAATGCAGCTACTGTTGCTTTGACTGAGAAGATTGCAGGCAGTGAGACTAATTTCATTCCCCTTATGAATAAAAAGGGAAAAGAGCTTGGATTAAAGCATTTTAAATTTGTGAATGCTACTGGACTAAGCAATAAAGACTTGCTTGGACACTTCCCGACCGGTGATGCGAATGATGAAAATGTCATGACTGCGAAAGACGTCGGCCTTCTTGCTTACCGCCTTTTGAAGGACCATCCGCAGGCATTGGATTATGCGAGCATATCAAAACTGAAGTTCCGTGATGGAAAGACATATCCTAATTTTAACTGGATGCTTCCTGGCCTGATTTATCATTATGATGGAGTAGACGGCCTGAAAACAGGCTCGACGGATTTCGCTGGATATGCATTTGCTGGCACGGTGAAACGAAATGGCCAGCGTTACATTACCATTGTTATGAAATCAACATCAAAAGCACAGCGTTTTGTAGATGCTGCCAAGCTGATGAATTACGCTTACGATAGCTTCAAAAAAACACAAATCCTTCCTGCGAATTATGTGGTTAAAGGCAAAAAAACATTGCCTGTAGCAAAAGGAAAAGAAGATTCCGTTAAAATCAAGTCAAAGAGTGCCATTGATTTAGTCGTCAAAAACAATGGTGAAGAGAAAAATTATACACCGCAGCTTGTGATCGACAAAAGCAAGCTGAATAAAGATGGCGAATTAACTGCACCTATTAAAAAAGGCGAGAAAATTGGATATTTGACTGTCAAGAAAAAAGATGGCTCTGATTATGGTTTCCTTAATAAAGACGGAGACAAGTATGTAAGGTCTGATGTTGTGGCTGCCGAAACAGTAGAAAAAGCAAACTGGTTCGCTCTATCTATGCATGCAATCGGAGGATTTTTCGCTGATGTATGGGATAGTGCTTCTTCTGCGGTAAAAGGCTGGTTCTGACCGCTCCTAATCAAAATGTAAGCAATCTGCATAAAATGGTTGCATCTGTTGAAAAATTATAGTACATTATGGAAAACATTTTATATTTTAAAACCATGACAGGAAATAGTACCAAAATTACTTTCTAAAAGAGAGCCGGTGGCTGGTGTGAACCGGTGAAAGGATTTTGGGGATCCATCCTCGAGTAAAGTAAGGAACCCCCATGCGGGTCAGTAATTACTTTCGGCATTAGCCGTTATCTAACTGAGTGAAAGGCAGGAATCTGCTTTTAACTAGGGTGGCAACGCGGGTTAACTCTCGTCCCTTTTATAGGGACGGGAGTTTTTTGCGTTTTTCGTCAATGTCATGGATGAAATTTAAGGAGGAATAAGCAATGCTGGATGTAAAATATTTGCGCAATAATTTTGAACAAGTGAAACGTGCCCTGCAGTTCCGCGGGGAAGACATGACAGACTTTGGTAAGTTTGAGGAGCTTGATGTCAGCCGCCGTTCTTTACTGGTGGAAACTGAACAGCTGAAAAGCCGCCGTAATGAAGTTTCCCAGCAGGTTGCTGCATTGAAGCGGGAAAAGAAGGATGCCGACCAGCTGATTGCAGAAATGCGGGAGGTTGGCGACAAAATCAAGGAATTAGATGAAAAGCTTCGCACAGTGGAAGAGCAGCTGGATAAATTGCTTTTATCTATACCGAATATTCCTCATGAAAGTGTGCCGGTTGGGGAAACAGAAGATGATAACGTTGAAATAAAAAAGTGGGGAGACATTCCAAATTTCAGCTATGAGCCCAAGCCGCACTGGGATCTTGCTGATGAATTAGACATCCTTGATTTTGAAAGAGGAGCAAAAGTCACGGGAAGCCGTTTTGTTTTTTATAAGGGTCTTGGAGCAAGACTTGAGCGCGCATTGATCAGCTTTATGCTTGATTTGCATACAGAGGAACATGGGTATGAAGAAATGATGCCTCCGTTTATTGTAAATCGGGCCAGCATGACAGGTACCGGCCAGCTTCCTAAGTTTGAGGAAGATGCATTCCGTATTGAAAGTGAAGATTATTTCCTTGTGCCTACAGCCGAGGTGCCAGTAACGAACTATCACCGCGATGAAATTCTTGCTGCTGATGCATTGCCTATCAGCTATGCTGCCTATAGCGCTTGCTTCCGCTCTGAGGCAGGATCTGCTGGAAGGGATACACGCGGGCTGATCCGCCAGCATCAATTCAATAAAGTTGAACTCGTAAAGTTTGTAAAGCCGGAAGATTCTTATCAGGAGCTTGAGAACCTTACAGGACACGCAGAAAAGGTCCTTCAGCTGCTTGGGCTTCCATATCGTGTGCTAAGCATGTGTACAGCTGATCTAGGCTTCACAGCGGCTAAAAAGTACGATATTGAAGTTTGGATTCCAAGCTATGGCATATATCGTGAAATTTCTTCTTGTTCAAATTTTGAGGCTTTCCAGGCAAGACGTGCAAATATCCGATTCCGCCGCGATGTTAATGCGAAACCGGAGCATGTCCATACGGTAAATGGATCTGGATTGGCCATCGGCCGTACAGTTGCTGCTATCCTTGAGAATTATCAGCAGGAAGACGGAAGTGTCGTCATTCCAGAAGTACTGCGCCCATATATGCGCGGTGCTGAAGTGATCAAGCCATAAACTAAGTAAAAGGACTTTCCTTGCGGGAGTCCTTTTATTCATATAAAAAGGTGTGCCCTGCACACAGTTGAATGTCACTTTTTTTATGTCCAAAAACTTTTTTAAAAAAATGTTTCAGTAGTGTTGACATTTAGTTTTATACTTGGTATTATATTAATTGTTGATACGGTGATACGGAGGAATACCCAAGTCTGGCTGAAGGGATCGGTCTTGAAAACCGACAGGGGTGTCAAAGCCCGCGGGGGTTCGAATCCCTCTTCCTCCTCCATTAACTTATTAATAACCATAGCGCATAAAATTGGATATCGATAAAACCTGCTGCAGGAATGCGGCAGGTTTTTTGTTTTGCTGAAATAGAAATAACTGTGCAAAAAAATCACCGGATCTGCTAAAGGATCCGGTGATTTACTATTATGTTCAATACTCTGAAAGTCTTCAGAATCTCTTGATTATATTTTTCTAAGTTTCCTTGTCTGTTCCATGAATGATGCAATTCGTTCAACAATTGGCTCAATGGATTGTTCACTTTGGATAAGATCATAGTCATTGATATTCAAACGCAATACTGGGCATGCATTAAAGTGATTAATCCAGTCTTCATAGCGCTTATGCATCTCTTTCCAATATTCAATCGGCGTCTGCTGCTCCATAGGGCGCCCGCGTTCTTTGATCCGGTCAAGAATGTCTTCCAGAGAACCCTCCAGATAAATCAGAAGATCAGGGTGAGGGAAGTAAGGTGTCATAACCATTGCATCAAAAAGGCTTGTATAGGTTTCATAATCGATATGGTTCATGGTTCCTTTTTCATAATGCATTTTAGCAAATATTCCGGTGTCTTCATAAATGGACCGGTCCTGGATAAATCCGCCGCCATATTCAAAAATGCGTTTTTGCTCTTTAAAGCGTTCAGCTAAAAAGTAAATTTGCAGATGGAAGCTCCAGCGGTCAAAATCGTCATAAAATTTATCAAGGTATGGATTGGTATCCACCTTTTCAAAAGAGGTTTTAAATTTCAATGCCTGTGCAAGAGCATTGGTCATGGTCGATTTACCGACGCCTACCGTGCCTGCAATTGTTATGATGGCATTATTGGGAATATCGTACTTTTTACGTAGGTTCATTCGTACATGCTCCTTTAAGTGCATTCTCAACTTGAGAAATAATCATTGATAGGTCTTGTTCCTTTTCCACAAAATCCAATGTATCTCCATTAAATCTAAGTACGGGAATATCGGGATGTGTTTCTTCGAATGTCTGCATAAAGCTTTGGTAATCACTGGACAGCTGTTCTAGATATAATGGGCTGATATTTTTTTCAACATCTCTGCCCCTTTTTCCAATCCGTTTAAGCAGGGTGTCGAGGCTGGCATCTAAATATACGACCATATTCGGCTTAGGCATATCCTTTGTTAATATATTGAAGATTTGCAGGTACTTATCATATTGGCGGTTCTTCAGAGTGCGTTCGGCAAAAATAAGGTTCTTGAATATATGGTAATCAGCTACAACCGCCTGATTATTGGCAAGGAATTTTGTTTCAATATCCTCTAGTTGTTTATAGCGGTTACACAGAAAAAACATTTCTGTTTGAAAGCTCCACTCATCTATATTTTCGTAAAATTTGCCGAGAAAAGGATTTTCATCAACAATTTCTTTTAATAATACGAACTGAAAATGATCGGAGATGGCCTTTGCAAGCGATGTTTTTCCCACACCAATCGGACCTTCAACGGTGATAAATGGTGTGTTTCTCATGGATTCCTTCCTCCTTCAAAACTCTATCTAAATCAATGTATAGGTCACTCTTCATTGTTTGTTTTTTAAGCCAAGAATTATTGTATCACAGTCTAGTAGCTTAAGTGAGAGATTTCTTGCAGGGGAAAAATTAGAAAAGAGAAAGAGACTGCTTTTAGCTTGAGGCAGTCCTGTGGAAAATCAGAAAATAGGAGGAAACGATCCGCTTTTATCAATCTTAGCCTTCAGAACATTTTGCATCATCGTCAATGCAAACTGATTATCCTGCATACTGGCAGAAGCAATGCAATTGGACGGAATCCACAATTTATATTCTCTCATATAAGCATCATTGGCTGAAAAAAGTACACAGATATTGCCTGCAATTCCTGTTAAAATGAGTTTCTTAACTCCGAGATGGTGAAGGAGTGTATTCAGAGCTGTTCCGTAAAAGGCTGAATGCTTTGGTTTAATCAGAAAATAATCACTTTCGCCCGGCGAGATTCTCCCGATCATGGCGGCCGTTTTGCTATTTGTACAAGCTGAGATGATTTTACTGTAGTCTGCCTGCCACAATTGATAATGGTCATTGATGTAAATGACGGGCATGCCTCTTTTGTTCATTTCCTTTTTTAACTGAAGAATCGGATCAATAATCGGAAGTGTATGTTCAAAAAGCAGATCGCCGTGGCTAAAATTAAAATCATTGATCATATCTATAATCAATAACGCATATGGCGAGGTTTTGGAATTATTCATGATCATCCCTCCTTATAGAACAGTTGTTGCATGCCTGAAAATAATACGCTACTATTCATGATTAGATACATTCATTTAAATGTATAAACAGGCATGTGCTTACCGATTATTTTGCCAGTAATTTTTATCTTTACTCATGAAAGGATCCTTCACGTGAAAGATGATGCATATTTTATGGAAATTGCCCTGGAAGAAGCCAAAAAGGCATTCCGGCTGCAGGAAGTTCCAATTGGGGCTGTAATTGTAAAAGACGGTGAAATCATCGCCCGGGGCCATAATCTAAGGGAAACAGAACAAAGTGCAATTGCCCATGCCGAGCTGCTTGCAATCCGTAATGCATGTGATATAGAAGGCACCTGGCGTTTGGAGGATGCCGCACTTTATGTAACGCTTGAGCCTTGTCCGATGTGTGCAGGAGCCATTCTTCAGTCCAGAATCAAAAAAGTGGTGTTCGGCGCATATGATCCTAAGGCGGGGTGTGCCGGCACATTTATGAATCTGCTTCAGGACAGCCGGTTCAATCATCAGTGCGAGCTCGTCCAGGGGGTATTGGGCGATGAATGCGGAGAGATACTGAGCAGGTTCTTTAGGGAACTGAGAGAAAAGAAGAAAAGAAAGAAAAAATTAGCTCAGTTAGAAAATCAAATGACATTTGACAAAGAATAACCATTTGCTTTTTTCCTTCCGGGTTAGTATAATAATTATTGTGTCACATGTGGCACATAAAATTGGTAGCAAATTTGCCGTGCTAGGCGGGGAGGTAGCGGTGCCCTGTACTCGCAATCCGCTCCAGCGAGGCTGAATCCCTTCTCGAGGTTAGTATCCTGTAGGGCCTGCCTTAAGTAAGTGGCGTTGACGCCCGGGTCCTGCGCAATGGGAATCCATGAACCATGTCAGGTCCGGAAGGAAGCAGCATTAAGTGGAAGCTCTCATGTGCCGCAGGGTTGCCTGGGCTGAGCTAACTGCTTAAGTAACGCTTATGGGTGCTAATCGACGGAAGGTGCACGGCAGTTATTACATAGTAGATAAACTCATCCGGACGGATGAGTTTTTTTATGCCCTTTTTTGAAAAAAACAAAGGCGTTACGATATAATAGAGGGACAGGAGAAAATATAGGAGGTTTAAAATCGTGGGGTATCAAGCATTATATCGAGTGTGGAGGCCGCAGCAGTTTATAGATGTAGTCGGCCAGGAACATGTTACAAAAACCTTGCAGAATGCTCTCATACAGCAGAAAGTTTCCCACGCCTACTTATTTTCAGGTCCGCGCGGCACAGGGAAAACAAGTGCGGCGAAAATCCTTTCAAAGGCAGTGAACTGTGAGCGTGCTCCAGTCAGTGAACCGTGCAATGAGTGTGCAGCATGCAGGGGAATAACGGATGGCTCCATTCCTGATGTAATTGAAATCGATGCGGCATCTAACAACGGTGTGGAAGAAATCCGCGATATCAGGGATAAAGTCAAATATGCCCCTAATGCGGTTACATACAAAGTATATATTATCGATGAAGTCCACATGCTCTCTCAAGGGGCCTTCAATGCGCTTTTAAAGACCTTGGAAGAACCGCCTAAACATGTAATTTTCATTTTGGCAACGACAGAGCCGCATAAAATCCCGCTGACTATCATTTCACGCTGCCAGCGTTTTGATTTTAAAAGAATTCAGCCGCAGGATATTGTTGGCCGCATGTCGCAAATCATAGAGGAAACAGGTGTAAAATGCAGTGAGCAGGCTCTGCACATTATCGCAAGGGCAGCAGAAGGCGGAATGCGGGATGCTCTCAGCCTTCTTGACCAGGCAATCTCCTTTAGTGAGGATGAAGTAAGTGTTGAAGATGCACTGACCGTGACAGGCTCTGTATCACAGGCATTTCTAGGCAGGCTGGCTAGGGCCATTTATGAGAAACAGGTGGCAGAAGCCCTGCAGGTCCTTGATGAATTGCTGGCACTGGGAAAGGACACATCCCGCTTCATTGAGGATATGATTTTCTTTTATAGAGATATGCTTTTATACCAGGCTGCACCAGGACTGGGAGATTCCTTTGAACGGGTTTTAATTGATCCTCAATTCAAGGAATTAGCGGGCTTGATTTCCCAGGAACAGATTTATATTAATATAGAAAATTTTAATAAAACACAGCAGGAAATGAAGTGGACAAACCATCCGAGGATTTTTCTCGAAGTAGCACTTGTTAAGCTCTGCAGCCAGGACAGGGGAAGCGGAAGCGGAAGCCATGTGCCTGACGGCCAGGTTCAGGATCTGTTAGGGAAAATCGGGGAGCTTGAGAGACAGCTTCAAAGCATTAGAGAACAGGGAGTGCCTGCAGCTGAAAATGTGAAGACGGCCCCTGCAAAGGCCCAGCGGATCAATAAAAAAGCCTACAGGGCTCCAGCAGGAAAGATTACACAGATACTGAGGCAGGCAACGAAACAGGATCTTCAGACAGTAAAAAGCCGCTGGGGAGAGGTATTGGAGCAATTATCTCATCAAAATCAAAAATCTCTTGCTGCTTTATTGAACGAAGCGGAACCAGTTGCTGCGTCTTCAGCAGCTTTTGTGTTAAAATTCAAATATGATATTCATTGCCAAATGGCGATGGAAAATGACCGTTTTATAGAAACGATGGCCATGATTTTGCAACAAATCACAGGCCATCGCCTGGAGATGGCTGGTGTCCCGGAAAGTCAATGGCAGCAGCTGCGCGAGGATTTCCTGGCAACACAGAATCAGGATTCTACTGAAACGGACAGGAAGCAAGATGAAGATCCTTTTATAGCAGAAGCCCGTAAATTAGTCGGTGATGAACTGCTCGAAATTAAAGAATAATGGAGGCGTGAAAAATGGGTATGCGTGGCGGAATGGGAAATATGCAAAATATGATGAAGCAAATGCAAAAAATGCAAAAGAAAATGGCTGAAGCACAAGAAGAGCTTGGCGAAAAGAAAATCGAAGGAACAGCTGGCGGCGGAATGGTCACTGTCATCGTTACAGGGCACAAAGAGATTGTAGAAGTAAACATTAAACCAGAAGTGGTAGATCCGGATGATATTGAAATGCTTCAGGATTTAGTTCTTGCTGCAACTAATGATGCTTTGAAAAAAGCAGATGAGCTTTCAAACTCAACAATGGGACAATTCACCAAAGGGTTAAACCTTCCGGGCGGAATGTTTTAAGAAAGAGTGAAACTCACTATTATCCAACAAGCGTAACCAGCCTGGTCGTTTTTGCTTAGGACATCTCTTTCCTGTTTGCTATGTTAAACAGGGAGAGGTTACCTGCAGAAACTTCCTGACTGGCTTATACGCTTTTTTTTTGAGTACTGTTATGTAATGCCCTGCTTCAGGGTCCTTTAGATTTCTAAGAGTAAGATTATGCCCGCCGCCAAGCAGGAGTTTCCTCTCCTGATGCTGGAAGGTGTGTTTAAGCTGATTCAGCCAGCCTGCTGCATATCCCGAATGGACGAGGAAGCAGGCTGTGCAATATCGGCTGTTATGATGAGGGGGAATTCTATGCATTATCCTGAACCAATTTCCAAGTTGATCGACAGCTTCATGAAACTGCCGGGCATTGGCCCTAAGACAGCATCCCGGCTAGCCTTTTTTGTTCTGGATATGAAAGAAGATGTTGTATTGGATTTTGCCAAAGCACTCGTGAATGCCAAACGGAATCTTACCTATTGTTCAGTATGCGGACATATAACCGATCAGGATCCTTGTTATATATGCGAAGATCAGCGGAGGGACAGAAGCCTTGTCTGTGTTGTCCAGGATTCAAAGGATGTTATTGCCATGGAGAAAATGCGGGAATATAATGGCCTGTACCATGTCCTTCATGGAAGCATTTCTCCTATGGAAGGAATCGGACCGGAGGATATTAATATTCCCGGGCTTTTAAAACGCCTGCAGGATGAAACTGTTCAAGAAGTGATTTTAGCTACGAATCCGAATATAGAAGGTGAAGCTACAGCCATGTATATTTCGAGGCTTTTGAAGCCGTCAGGCATCCGGGTAACAAGAATTGCCCACGGATTACCTGTTGGCGGAGACCTTGAATATGCAGATGAAGTAACACTATCCAAGGCTATTGAAGGAAGAAGAGAAATTTAACAAAAATTTGGGAGGCCTTTCATTGTTTTTTCGCAGAAAAAATTGGCTTCGGAATGAATTTGATCAGGAATTGATTCAGCAATTGGAGCATCTAAAGAGAAACTGGCTGGACCAGCAATCTCTCCTGGAAAGAAGTCTAGATCCATCTGAAGATGCAATTGTTCAAACAAAGCTGGCTGAAGCTAAGTATTTTTACCTGTTTAAAGAAGCCAAAAAAAGAAAAGTAAAAATAAAGAGACCATAGTAAGGATTAATCCGGGGTTTCACAGCATTTCATATTCTTATGTTCTTAACTTGAACTTTGAGTCATAAAGTGTAGTACAAGTTATGCAGGGGGGGATTGTTGTGGAACCTATTGTTATTATCGGAATTATTGTAGGGCTTATCTTGCTGCTTCTTTTTGCAGGTGCTCCCCTAAAACCTATTCGCTTTGCAGGGCAGGGGATTATCAGGCTGATTATAGGAGCCATTTTTTTATTCTTTCTAAACGTCCTGGGAAACAGACTGGGCATTCACGTACCAATTAATCTTGCAACGTCAGCTGTTGCAGGCCTTTTGGGGATCCCGGGAGTTGCAGCTTTGGCAGCCATTGATTACTGGGTGGTTTAATGATAGACATTTGAAACCCTGGCATTTTCTGTCCGGGTTTTTTTATGTCATGAATGAATAAAAAATTGGTTTGATAATATATTGAAATAGTTATTGACGATATTTTAAATTGGTGATATTATATTTCTTGTCGCTGAAAACTTATATTGCTTGCTGATTTAAAAAAAGCAAAAAATAAGTATTGACTTAGTGAAACATAACTTATATAATAATAAAGTCGCTTACGAGATAAACGACAAATTGCTC
>NZ_MLYQ01000126.1:0-18188 GCF_001866725.1 Bacillus sp. MUM 13 | reverse complement strand
GGTTTGTAGTTCCTAATGATAAAGCGCTGCTAATTTCTGTTTATTATTACAAAGGGTAGCACAATTAATTACTAATTCTAACTATAATAATGCTTTTTTTTTCGTATCCTTTGTTTTGTCTACCTTCTGCAGAAAAAAAATGATTTTATAACCGACAGCTTTCCTTTCACTGTCTTTTTCGCATTCTTCATTTCATGATGAGGGAAATTCAAAAATATTACCACTGCGAGCACCGTCATGTTTTCCAAGCGCTTCAATGGAATGTCTTAAGCCTCACCTTGATATCCCCATGGTTGATAAACCAGTCAAAGAAGTTTTTCAAATCAAGAGAGTAATTTATTTTACAAGGAATCGTTTTAAAACTTGTCCTTCTGGACAAATGTAGCAATCATAGTGTTCATCATAAACATTCCAGGAGTCTAAGCTGGCCAATGCCATCTTATACCGTATTTTACACCATGCGACAGTAGACAATGGTGGGAGATTCCTATCGCTTGAAGGATCATTTTGTGAAGGAAAACGAGTGAATTTGTACATCGTTAAACGAGCAAAAGTGTACATATTTGTGTTGCCATTTATAATTTAATAGGCTTATATACTTTCAATTTACGATCTTTAGTAGGGACAATGGTAGCAATACGCACCCTTTATGGCACAAGGTAAAAAAAACCGAGTTCCTTCAGGTTTGTATAAAAATGATCAGGATATATTAAAAAAGCAAAACTGACACTGGTTTAGTGTCAATTTTGCTTCTACTCTATAAGAAACCAAGCCTTTTTCCTTTTCGTAGCTTTTCCGCCATTTGGGGCAAATCGGAAGTAGATGTTTTTGGTTTTTAATTCGTTAAATATTGGTTCGAGTTCTCTTCCTCCAACTACCCATAAACATCCTTTATTACTTCGTTTATCAATGAATTCAAGCTTTTTGGATTTTAGGTAAGTTTCAAGTGAAAAGTTCGGGTCTTTTTTGCTAGATTTTAAACGAGTTGCTTTAAGTCTTCTCTTTGGTGTTTTCATTTGAGTCGTGTTTTGGGTTATCTGTCCCTTTTTAGTTCCATTTTCCGAACTCGCCTTTGGTTCGTCTTCGAAATCTTTTGCGTAGATTCCATCATTGCAGATTGAAAGAAACGGGCAGTACCGACAATGTTTACCAGGGTTTGCCTTGTGTAAAATGACCTCTTCCTTCTCTACTTCACTACCAGGTCTATGGGCATAGCTAGTTGGAAGTAGATGTAAATAACTAATTGCCTGACTATACTTCTGTCCGTTTAGCTTGATTAACTCACGTTTGGGATTTCGATTTTTATAAGCAGATTCGTATAAAAAATCACGCTTCATATCATTCCACTGAGGAAACCACGAATCAACAACATTACGCAATTCCTTAGGTGCTATTACGTTACTACCCACCAGATTTTGGAGAGTCCCAACCAAGTTCTGGTACAAAAATCCGTGATGAAAATCGGATTGAAAACTTGTATGCTCATTTAAAATAAAGCTAAAAGAGGCTCTTTTCCCGCATACCTTCGCTTCTCGTTCCATCGATAGGGTCCATCCAGCATCCTTCACATCGATTTTTTCGTTGATATCTTTCTTAACTGCATCAATTTCCTTGGTGACTCTTCCCATTTGAACCGTTTTGCAGTTTAGTAGCTTTAGATATAAAGCAAGTTCTAATCTTGATTCATTTCCTACGTGCTTCGCATAAGAAAACCGAACGTCATCAGAAGAATGAAAAAGCACATACAGCAAATAGCGAGTAATCGAGTTGCTTTGCTTCTTTCGTTCTTCAAACAAGTGAAGTTCAGGGTTGCTTTCCTGTAGCTGGGCCAAGGTTTCACTGGAAATGGGCCAAAGAGTATAGCCTTGAGGTATAGGCAAGGCCTTATGATCGGCAAAGGCTAAATGGAATTTCCGGTTGACGCGAAATGGTGCTCCATCTGCCTGATCAAAAGCAAACACCTTGTCAGATACTGACTCTGTTTCCCCTGCTTCATGTAACGAACCATCCAAGAAAAACAATAAGCCCTTTGAGATGTCCTTAAGGGAGAACTCAAGTTCCTCGTCTTTTAAATCCGCAATTTCTTCTACCAAATTTGTAACGATTTCCTTTTCACCGTCTTCAAAAAAATCTTCGACATTTTTTAATACCATTTCCTCTAATGTCTTGAAATGGGAGGAAATGCTTTTCTTCGTAACCCAATCACCGAAAAGAGCATCATTCATACCTTTTAATATCCTAATACCTTCATTGATTTTTTCCAAATCCTTTGTGGCCACTGAGAAATAGGAAATCTGTCTCATTGGCATCGAATGAAAGAGATGAGCTCTACTAGATAAAGCATGTTTATTCGTCTTTTGTGTCTTTTTCTCCATGGATTCTTTTTCTTTGATCAAATCGTTAATCTTTGCTATCCAGGTATCGAAGTTTTTAGCTTTCTTACAGTAGGGAATGACTTTTTCCAATGTTTTTACATACCTTCTCAAATCTTCACCGTTAAAGATTAGACATCCAGAGGAGAAACAATCCAGAAGGGCTTCCGCTGTAACTACCTCGGTGAAGTATTCTGTTCCATTTTCCAAATCTGTTTCACGACTTTTCATTTGATGGAGTCGATATAAAAATCGTCCGATAGGGTAATCTGTTAGCTTTTTCTTGGATGGTTCTATAAACTCATTGGCAATCAAAAGTTTCTCAATATCTCCGGCCCTTGGTGTAAGGATATGATACGGCTCATCTATTTCATTTCCATCACCAGTAGTTGAAACGTACCGCTCTTTCTCATATTCAACGAAATGGCCCAAATCATTGTAGACCTCTACTTTTTGGTCAACTTCTATCTGAGAACCACCTTCAAGGCTTTCAACAAGTCTTGCTGCAAGTGGATGTATCGCTACATAATCATCGACAACGTTACAAGTTTCATTTTCTTCGATACCAAGGAAGGTTTTTACAGTCTCAAACGTATTTGGAAAACGGCTGTCATACGCATTTAGGAAAACTAAATCGAATTCATCCTCTAACCGCTTAAATACTCTCTCCTGAATCGGTGTAATGAAGTAAAAACCGTGCAAAATCAGTATTTTTTTGGCAAGTGACTTCTGAATCGAATGTCGCCAATTTTCCTCAAGGAGGTTGCTTATCCTTCTTTTATGAAGGAGCATCGTTCGTGCTGCACCCTTCTTCTTCTTCGTAAGTTGCTCCGCACCCCAGTTATTTAACGCCATCATCATTGTATTAGTGACATAATTCGTTCCTTCTAGAAAAAAGCGTAAGTCCTTCGAATTACGTTGAAGCAAGGACAGCATTCGATTCCACATCTCTAAAAAGACAGTCTCAGACGCAGTTAATTGGCCCTTTCTACCTTGGAGATCTGTTGGTGACATGCCTAGCTCGGTTACCATTCGTAACGTCTTTAACACCTGGAGCTGATTACGCTCAATCGATTGTACGACAAGTCGATTTCCTCCTGGATTTTCACGCCAAAGCTCCGATATGATATCCGAGAGAGTAAGAAATTGTTTCAATTGGGCTTTAGAACTTGACCAATTGACTCCGGCAAGCTCTGTAAAAAGCTCAGAAAAGGTAATGATGGGTGCCGTAATCCACCGGCCCATTTTCATCGATTCTCCTAAGCCTGTTTTCAAGCTATTAGTTGCGACGATATGAAGACAATCGGCATACTCCCGAAAAAAAAGTGAATCAGAACGATAAAGCTGTGCAGGTGCCTGATACGTTAGTACTTTTCTTGTCATGATTTCCCCTCTTCTCTTAATCGGATCAATTCAGACCAATTGTACAAGTGGTTTGAATCATATTTTGGTTTGACGCATTTCACCACTAATCGATGTTTCGCACGAGTTAAAGCAACATACAATAGACGGGCTTCTTCACGAATACTTTCGTTATCCTCGACTTTCTTTAACTCATCGTAATTTGTAGACTGAATTTCATTTTCGTCCGTATTTAGCTTCGTTTTCCAGCCAGCTTTGATCTCTTCGTTTTCCCTTACGACAATCATATTCTGAGGTGATATCTTGACCAAGGCTTGATTTGTATATGGAAGGAAGACAGTATCAAATTCCAACCCTTTTGCTTTGTGAACAGTCATGACACGAATGAGCTTCTCCACATTGTTCATTTCCACTTCCATCTCATCTTCATCCCGATTAGTTGCGACCTGCCTTTCGAGCCAATCACGTAACTGAAGAATACCAAGAATAGAAGGCTCAAAGGATTCTCCAGCAATTTCAAGGATTCTGTATAGATTTAATCGATATTTTTGGATCTCATGCTCTTGAACATTCATTGCTTTTAAGACTTCCTGATACGGGTTGGTCATAAGAATTCGATAAATCGCATGTAGCGTTGGCTTTACGCGTAAATCCTTTATTGCTTCTGAGTACCCTTTTACTTCTTCCTGTGATAGCTGATTCATGACCGCAGTACGATTGCCTTCATAGGAAATGAACTCAGCGGGATTAAATGATTTTGTTGAAAAAGCCGTTTGACGTATTGCATAAAAGCTTTCAGGGTCTTCCATATAGCAAAGGGTATTAACTAAAATAAGTAAATCCTTTGCTGCCCTAGATTTAAACAAACCCCCACCTGTTGTTACTTCAAACACGATCTCTTCTGGATGTTTTTTACGAAGTCCTTCCAAAACCTTGCGCATTTCCTGTGCTTGGTAATTGGTTCGTACTAAGATTGCCAATTTAACCGGTTTGTCCTGCTTTTCATCGTCCTTGTCCCGAATTAGTTCACGGTACAAGTCAAGTGTCACCTGTGAAATATCATAGTTTTCAGCATCAATTTTATAAGGTTCCGTGTATTTCGTTTCCGACACAGTTGGCACAAGACGCATCCCTTTTGTATCATCAGGCTTTGGTAAAATCTGAAGCGAATGGTTGCGCCACACATCAAAGATGTCCTCAAGCGGTTCGAGAATAGCAGTTGCGGTACGGTAGTTTTTTTTCAATTTATATTCATGATTAATGGTACTTTCGCCTAGCTTTTGGGTAAGTAAAGCAAAGGCCGTATAGTTCGCACCTCTAAATCGATAGATTGATTGTTTTATATCGCCGACCACAAATAATTGGGCGCCAGTTAATGTGGTGAGAGTATGAACCAAATCAATTTGAACATCATCTGTGTCTTGAAATTCATCGACAAATAAGAAGCGAAACGGCTTACTCATTTGTTCTTTATTTAAAAAAGGTTTGAATGCGCTGATTTTTTGGGTGAGATCATTAACCGTAAGCACGTCTTTTTTCAGCTTTTCTTGTGTGAATTTTGTTTCGCATTCTGAGATTACATCTTTAAATAAACGGTAATATGTTTTCTCCATTTTGTTGGATGGAACCATGCCCCACTGAATTTCCCGATGATTATCAAAAATAATCCCTTTTTGCTCAAGTTGATTCCAGAAGCGGTCAATCATTTTAACGATTTCATAATCATTCAAATTCCCTAAATCCTGATAAGTCAATTTATTCTTGGTAATATACTCGTCAAGAACCTCTGAAATCATTTCCTCTCGTTGCATCTTTAATGAACGCACGGAAAAATTTCTCCCCATCCCAAGCTCCGAACTGAAATCTTGTATTAAGGATTTCGAATAGGAAGGAATCGTTAAAATACTCATGGCAGTGACTTCTTCACTCCAAGTGATATACCGAATCTTCTTTGTGATCTCAAAAAGTTTTAAAAGTCGTTTCGCAAGCTTAGATTTCATGTTGTCAGCCGCTTCGTTCGTAAAGGTAATCATCACAACCTCTGAAAGGCTTTCGATTTCCCCTGTATGAAGCAGAAAAATAATTCGAGAAATCATGGTTTCCGTTTTTCCACTCCCAGCACCTGCTTCAACCATCAGGTGTTGATCAAGTGATGCATGTTCAACCGCATATTGTTCAAAGTTAAACGTAGTCCAATCTTCAATTTGCAGTAGAATCTTTTTTTGGTCTGCACGAAATATACCGTCCTGTATAGAAAAATCATAGTTCTTTGCGTTTGCCCACTGATGAATACGTAAGTTGTCTTTTCCTTTTCCCTTAAAGGTGGATATCCATTCAATCCTTACACCATGACTCAAAAGCAAATCAATTTCTCCTGTATAGTCCTTTGGATTTTTCTTTCCAACATAAATAAGTGAATGCTTTGGTTGTTTAGATGAAGGATTTACATTCGTCTGTGCACCCTCTTTTGGACGAACGTATTGCTCTAGTTCATCGGTATGAATGGAAGAGTCTGTTTGCAAGGTCAACTCTCGATAAATCAACTCAACATCTTTGTCACTGTATACATAAAAAGGATCTTGCTCAGTTCCTATATTTTGTGGATTTGCCTTCGATCCGTTTAGTGGAAGATAGTAATCGGCATATCCTGGGCTAATCCGTCGTCTAGCCGTTTGTCTTTTTTTAGTTGGAATATGAGAATCATTTCCTTTGAATAGCTGCAATCCTAGCTTTTTCTCACTTAAGGTCACGACCAAATCCTGTTTTGCTTCAATATCATAAACATA
The DNA here is from genome assembly GCF_001866725.1 of Bacillus sp. MUM 13. Taxonomy (NCBI): domain Bacteria; kingdom Bacillati; phylum Bacillota; class Bacilli; order Caryophanales; family Bacillaceae; genus Bacillus; species Bacillus sp. MUM 13. The sequence continues at coordinate 11,668 of NZ_MLYQ01000126.1, read as the reverse complement.
ATTCAATTGCACATCGTCAAAATGACAAGTGGTACTCTCTGTCAGTTTAAAATACAAATGTAAATCACGAACCAAAGAGTCATAAGCCTGATCAATCCGATACAGATACGCAAAATAAATGGATTCATCCGATCTGATATGGGAATAATAAGCATCCATATACGACTCTCGATACTCCCGATTGGACGGTAACTTTTTCAATTTTATAATTAAGTCATATAAAAATGAGACAAATATTGGCATCTGCTCGCGTCTTACATTCGGATGTCGCGCGATTTTTTCATGGAATTTTTGGTATGAGCGTTTAATCTCTTGCTCGATATATTTGGATGACTGGAGGGTTCGGATCACTTGTTCCTCAAGTCTGGGTTTTAAAGCTAACATTTAATTATCACCATTTTCGTGTAGGTTAAGGCTCTAAATTTTCATATAGGACCATGACCATTTTTTGTTCTTTTTGCAGTACCATTCATAACAAAAATTCGTTCTTAAACCACTTAAATCATTATTATTCATTATTTTCTGTATTGTAGTTAAAAACTCTTTTTGTTCTTTGTTGGATAGTTTAGAGTATGAATCTAGAAAAATCTTTATATAAATTCACACTCATAATTTCACCTATTAAACTATTTTTTTTCGAGTGTTCCTTTCCAACTAATAATTCTAAAAATTACAGGAATCTACATAAATTTTATCATATTCTTTCAAAGAGCATTAAAGTTACTTATACACCTACAAATACCACATTGGATTATTGAGTTATATCTGTACAACTAAAAGTAAAGTTCCAAAATGACCTGCCTCAAACCCGCTTTTCAAAGTTCGAGTTAAAATAAAGTTTTCTGATTAGGCCCCTCTTTTATAAAGGTAATAAGATTATCAATAGTATTGACATTGACATAATATATTTACTCGTTCAGCAAAAATTTTTGAATACGCTCAAATGAGTCGAAATAACTTAATAACTTTTTATATTCGTTCGTTTAGGCTTTCATAACAGCATCTCCTGAGAATGATTAATTAACCTTTCCCATACTATTTTGCTTAAAGAAAAAAATTCCTAAACAGGATTTACTCTCTCTAGGTTGAAAGCATTTAGCATCATTATGGTACTTATTACCCTTTTTACATAAGAGAATCATAGTATTAAAAGATAATGCTATTATAGTTATTTCAAAATTGTAAATTTCTCAGATTAAAAAAGGGATTAATCCGGTATAATTGCACTATATCTAATTTCTTTTTTGGAGGAAAGTGACTCATCCCCTGCTCCAAAGGTCTCGAAAAAGGCAAACATGGAGACTTTGATTTTGATTATTATTGAAAAATATTAAACTTAAACAGTAACAATTAGCCCTCCAATTGTATGGCTCTTTGTTTTCCTTAACTCTACTAGAACATTCCTTCTGTTTTTACTATGCATTTCTTAACAAAACTGCTGTATTAAATCTTAATGAAAGAGTTATAAATTGTTTGGCCGTTCATGGAATAAAAAAGATTTAACCTATGGAGGCTTATAATGCATTTAAGTTATAATAAACTTTGGAAATTGCTTATAGATAGAATATGTACAAACAGGAACTCAAAAAATTTAGCGGTATAAGCACAGGCATCTATCTGACACCTGCTCCATATATTTAAGGCTTTAGTTTATGGAAATTAAAACCGCATCAAGCGTAAAGGAGTAATTGAATGAAACTGTTATATTCAAATATTCTGCCCCTTGCTACATTAGAGGGTCAAGAAACAATTATTGACTGCTTTAACGAACTAATCGCAAAGTCTAACCGAGTCGAAATTGCGGTTGGATACATTTCTCGTGCCGCCTTGGAAGAACTAGACCGACTGGTCGAAGAACACAATATATCCAGCATATGCCTTACTATTGGTATGTACTTTATTGAAGGAATGCCGGAAGGATCCTATAATGCAGCTCTAGAACTGAACAAGAAATGGAGAGAGATTGGCATTGGCGAGATTAAGATTGTAAAGGCATTTAAGTATCACGGTAAATTATACTGTTTCTATAAAGATGGACAGCCTTTTTCAGCTATCATTGGTTCTGCAAACTTAGGTGTAATCAAATTAGATGCCAATAACCGCCGTCAGTATGAAATTTCTTCAATTACTGATGATGCTACTGAATGCAGAGAAATTGCTGATTTTATAGAGATGCTAAAAGTACAGAATTGCTCAGATAATATTGCCAGCATAACAGGAATGCCAATAATCAGGGAAGTTAACACATCACTTAGCGGCATTGACACTGTAACACAAATTCCCCAAACCGGCGTACAACTTTATCTGCAACATAAAACTGGTCTTTCTTTTGTACTACCGTTAAAAGTTCCTGCTTACGATGAGCGGCACATGGACGATGGAAAGCATTTCACGAAATCAAATATTAATGTTTGCTATGCAGCACCGAGAAGCAAGAGAAAATCCCGTGATTGGTATGAGACCCAGCTGACCGTGAGCAAAGATATAACTCGCTCCGAGGGATATCCTGAAAAAAACAAGCCTTTCTTTGTTGTTACCGATGACGGCTATTGGTTTAAGGCTCATACTACAAGTGATGGCAATAAACAGTTTAGCGCCGTTGGCGATGAACTGATTATTGGCCGTTGGATTAAGGGCAGACTTGCAGTTGCAGGACTTGTAACACCTGTGAACGATACCCAAGCAGATATTGACCGTAAGGGAATGATAACCAAAGAAATGTTGCGTGCATATGGTTGTGATAGTCTTGTGCTTTCTAAAACCGACCAAAAAGCATTGGACGAAGACGGCTCTGAACTTGATGTGTGGGTTCTATCCTTTGAAACAATTTCTAATGAGTGAGAGGTACAACTATGCAATACTTAAAAACATATCTTCAAAAGATTACAGACCGAGGCAATGAAAAATTGGCGGAGTCTATTTCAAAAACCGCTGAAGATATTGGCAATCAGCATATTCGCAATTTTTCATTTACAAGTCATGAGATTGGCCTGTTGTTTGGAAATGTACAATCCGGAAAAACTAGTCAAATGTTTGGTATCATTTGCAAAGCTACCGACTTAGGGTTTCCGGCATTTCTATTGCTAACTACGGATAATGTTGCTTTGCAGCAACAAACCTTGGAACGGGTCAAAAACGATTTAGACGGTTTTTGTATTTGCGGTGAAAATGACTCGGGTTTGTTTGTAGAGAATAGCCTTGTCAAGCCAGCGATTGTCGTGTTAAAGAAAAATTCAAGAATGCTGAGACTGTGGGCGAATGTATTTAATTCCACCGGCTTCATGAAAGGCAACCCTCTCTTCATCGTTGACGACGAGGCAGATACAGCTTCCTTGAATACACTTGTAAACCGAAATGGTCAGTCATCGATAAATAAATATTTAAATTCTATAAAAAATGGTGCGTCAAGCAGTCTGTATTTGCAGGTTACAGGAACCCCTCAAGCAATCTTACTGCAGACACTTGCTTCAGGATGGCATCCGTATTTTACATACTACTTCCGTCCCGGTGATGGCTATTTAGGCGGAGACTTTTTCTTCCCGACAAGCGGTAATCCTAAATGCATTGATTATCTTGAGACAGTCAATCGACCAACAAGAACTGTTGTTATACACCATCTTGCTGTTTCTGCACAGATTTTAGCATCCGGCAGCAAAGTGTCAAATTGCCTTATACATCCAAGTGTACGTCAAACTGTCCACCAGCATTTTGCAGATGATGTCAAAAAGGAACTAAATTGGTGTATTGAACATCTGAATGATGAATTTACGTCAGAATTACAGACCCACCTTGAATCTTTAGCACCCGCCAAAAGGGAGAAAATTTCATTTGATGTTATCTATAAAACAGCTAGGGATTTGTTGGAAAATAAAGGTATAAAAGTCCTTATTATGAACGGAAAGACAGATGTTGAGAGCCAAGAATATGCAACAGGCTGCAATTTTATCATCGGAGGAAACACTCTGGGTCGAGGTGTCACCTTTCCTGGTCTTCAGACAATTTACTATTTGAGAACAAGCAAAAAGCCTCAGGCTGACACTATGTGGCAGCATAGCCGGATGTTCGGTTATGACAGAGACCCCGGCATGATGAAGATATTTATAGATGAACAACTCTATAAACTATTTGCAGATATTAATGCTACTAACAATGCCATTATTGCTCAAGTAGAGCAAGGACTTGAAAATATTAAAATCTATTATCCGATTGGATTGAATCCAACCAGAAAGAATGTTCTTGATAACAAAAGGGTAGAGATTCTTTCCGGCGGAACAAACTATTATCCGTTCGATCCGGATAATGACTCTATAGAGGATATATCAGAATTACTGGAACCTTTCACTGATGATGAACCTTACTACCAAGTTAATTTGAGACTTATTAAGAAAATTTTATCCCATATTATTCCAGGTCAGGACTTCAATTTAGACGCATTTCTTTCTGTCATTGATACACTTCTCTCAGAGCAGCCCGCGGGACAGGGCATTTTGATAGTTAGAAGAGAAAGAAACGTTGCCCAAGGCACAGGCGCATTATTGTCTCCGTACGACTGGAAACTGGGCGGCACTTTCCTCAACAAAGTTGTCCTTACCATGTATCAAGTAACCGGAACTAAGGGGTGGGGCGGAAAACCAATCTGGGTGCCGAATATTAAACTTCCTCATGATACCATGTATTATGATGTGCGTGAAGATAATATAGAAGCATAGGAGGGGAAGCGTGAAGGTTCACCATTCAAATAGTCTTCCGGACCTGATAATGGGTTGTTAAGGCATGATTCAAGTCCTTTTTATACAGATATATCATCATTAATTTTCAAGTAAATCTATTTATTTTATATACATGAATTACCAGTTGTCTAAGAACAAGCATAGTTCTTTCAACATTCCCTTTATACTGTCAAAAAGCCGCTAATATTTAGCGGCTTTTTCTAAAATAGTTAACCTAAAACATACAAGCTCACAATGATCTCCATTTTTTTATACCCCATTTTAAATGTAATTGAGGATTTTCACCATACTTTATAAATAGGGTATTTTTCATTCCCTGTCATGTATTTGAACATCGACAGCATTCTCTTCGCTTCTAACTTCATATCGTTTTTCAGGCTTTCCGTATACGTTGACCAACTGATGGCTGGTCGAAAACGAATTATCCTCAAGATAGCTGTTGCTGCCAAAAATGACTTCTTCAATATTTGGCGATTCATGCTCAATCCAGTTTGGCTGCTTTTTGCATAGATTTTCGACTGTCTTTATCATTGTGAGATTTCCGATATTTTCCGTGGTATCATCCGGCATAATGATGAACAGATAATCTCTTGCTCTACTAATAGAGACATTTATGATATTAAGTTTATTGAGAAACATATCCTTAGAAGCAGATATCCTCGGTGGCGGGTTGAATAGTGCGATAATAATGTCACACTCGTCACCTTGGAATCCGTGAATTGTCCCTACTTGAACATCAATATTCTTTGGGAACGTGAAAGAGGACATTAACTTATCAATCAAATCAGACTGAGCACGATATGGCGCAATCAAGCCAATACGAAAGGACTCATTTCCATTTGCCATTTCAAGCAGAGACGACATATACTTTACAAACTCGAATGCAAAGAGTGCAGAATATATCTGATAATTACTCTTGCTTTGGAGACGTTTCGGCCGATAAATGCTCTCGTATTTACTTACAGGAAATTTTATGATGTTTAATGGCTTAATATCTATAAAGTCATCAATAAGTAATGGTCGTCTATCCTTTTCTGTACGATGATGTAGCAGCACACCGCCGTATGAATACTGGCTGAACACCTCTCCAATATCGGGAGTACTTCGATACTGAGTCGTTAAAAGTTCAACATGATACTGATGCGGTATCGTTGTCGGATCAGTGAATGATTGAAGCTCCACCATAGTATAAATGTTTTCGTTTTTCCAAATATCCACAGTGGTGATGGGTTCAATTTGGAATGGATCGCCCGCAATGATGAACTTCTCAGGTGTCTTCTTATAAAGCGGATAAACGATGTTAACCAACGGTATCATTGATGCTTCATCAATAATGATATAATCCCATTTAAGTGAATTCAAATGAAGCCTCGTGTCCCCATCCGGCAGAAAATAGTCATATGGGAAACGGGCGATGGTCGTTACCGTTACATTACTTGGTAAGGCACGAATATCAAAGGTCTTATCACGAAAAACATGGCTTTGCTCAATGACACTGTCGTTTGTCGCCCCAAAGCGGACAAGCCAATCGGTATAACTGTGATTCTTGTCCAATTCCATAAGTCGACGCACCAGGACATCTGCCGCTTTGTTTGTTGGAGTGAGGACAAGAACTTTCGCGTTGTTATCCTCTTGCATTAGAGGAAGAATGACCTCTCCCGCCAGGTGCGTAGTTTTTCCGGTTCCAGGCGGCCCGAAAACAAATTCGATATTCTCGCAAAGGTTGGACTGCATATCAAAATCATCGTCGAAATTAAGATTATTGAATGCTTTCCGTTGCTCCTCTAATAGGAATACAGGATTCTTTGCCTCGATTCTTGCTTCGGTGACGAGTGATAAATCTACTCCGTCAATCTGCGCATTCGTCCTTAATTTCGCCCTTAAGGTATATGATTTTACGTTCACAACTTCTACTGCGACTTTTACCATCGGCTGATTGGCAAAATGCAATTCGAGCGGAATATCCGCAAGGTCTTCCATAGACTGAGGGATATAGCGGCTCGGATGCTTTAAAATAAGGGTTCGTGCCGTGCCTTCTTCCCGTTCCACCTTAGAAAAAGTGATTGAAATTTCCCTGCTGTTAGCAGTGTTCTCGCCGCTATTCATCGACTCCAATTCAAGTAATGCCTTAAACCACCCATAAGAATATTTATCAGCCTTTAACGCTTTTTGCGTCAAATCATCGAGTTGAGCGATTTCCGCTATCTCTTTTGCACTTCGTTGTTTTGCTTGCTCAATTTTCTTGCTTAAATCAATAGATGGCTTCGTGTAGTCATCCTCGTCAGCGTCAATAGTGGCTTCTTCACTTTCAGGCGTATCAGTTTCTTTTTCTTTTGTAGCCGAAACAGCTCGTTTACTGATTTCTTTTGCTATACGAGAAACAGCTGGGTTTTCGGAAGCAGCATCGATTTCTTCTTCTTCATCGGTTTCGTCGCCTTCAGGCTGATGAGTGAAGGAGTGTTTATTTGCGCGATATTGTTCCACAAGGCTCTTCAATTCTTCGGGTGGAATATCAGATAGAGATTCAGCTAGTGCAATTTTTGCCCGTTGCTCATCTGTTAAATTGTCATCGACATAATCAGTCTCTTCGATTTCATCATCAATACCTAAATATTGAAGAAGCTCAACTGCCTCGTCTCTTGACGTATTGTATTGAGGCGATAGAGTTTGAATCGTTAATTCGCCTGCAGATACAAATTCGCCATCCCCATTAAGGAGCCACGGTTCGGCACGAAGTCGCAAAGCTTCACTCGAATCAAACTCCTTAGTGCGCGGACTAAAATAAAAGTACTCATATTTTCCGCGCATGATGCTCCGCAAATCATAAGAATAGCCATATTCAACATACTTTAACAATTGATCCCATACTATTTTTGATAAATCTGCATCTTGTTTTTCAATTAAATATCCAATTATCTCTTCACAACCGTCAATATACTTTTCAATCCATTTCGCAGGGCGAGTGGAATACGGCCAATCAAAACTGATTTCATAAGCCTCTTCATGATTCAGCTCATGTGACAAGACCACCGGTTCATCCTTTACACCGAGGTCAGTAAAAAATTGGATTAACTCCTCTTTGTCACTCTCACCAACCAGTTGTAAATAATAGTCAAATTCTATGAAATTGGTGTCAGGCTTTGCCTGAAACCATTTTCGCAGGACTTCGTTCGGTAAATAAAGATTGCTGGCTTTGCCACGATATATCGTTTCAACGCTAGCAGAACGAAACTTAACAAATTGACATTCCTTAATGAGTTTAATAAATCCAGCCACTTCTGTTTGCGGACACTCCTTATAAAACTTAAAGAATTTCAAAAAGTGTTGTGCAGTGTCGAGTCCCCCATTATTTTCTTTATAAATCGGAAGAATACGATTGTAAATTTCATCTCGTAAGGAAGGGCGCTCCACTCCAAGCTGCTTAAGAAATTCGGCAGTATCTTTATTTTCCAACAAGTCAGGTAACACAGTATTATACCCCTCTGTTTCGGTTGGTAAAAAAAGCACAACCTGCTTATTGGCATCAAAAACAGCAACAGCCTTTTTGTCTTGATTGAGGAATATCGGTTTCATCTTTATCAACTTGGTTCGTCCACTTGTTTCCGCCACCCACCGATAAAATGAATGTAACCAATTAACTGACTGAGCTTCAATAAAAGCACTGCTGATTCCACCAACAATGTCCTTACTCCCCTCAAATTTCCAACCGTTAATAATATCATCTTCATCAATCCACACATGTGTGATTGAATCAATATATTTAGTTAGCGCCTCATTTTTACGACGGGTATCCTGCCTGCCGAAGGATCTGAAAATCCATTTCGCTTTTTCGTTTCCTGATATTGTGGCCAACTGGGCATTTGTAAATAACTCCGTAATTTGAGGAACGTACGCCCAGTAAGCATCTTCCATTGATACAAATCCATCCGAAGCTGGCAACAACTCATCGTTACTCATCTTCCCGAGAATGGTTGTATAAAACGGTTTGAATGAAATCTTACTTTTCCCGTTAACATCGCTAAACTTACTTTCGTCATAAGGGATCAGATCAAATATCTCATCATTAATAAGTGGATAACCATTCTCTTGGCCAATATCCCTAAGGTAGATTAGGCTATCCGCCGCCAAAGCCGCCAACAACTGAATCATTTCTTTATTATGCAGCTCACCTGCCCGGATTCCCTCACGGCTGTCAGTAAGCAAGAACGGTCCGTGAATAATGAAGTTCAGATTTGTTACCTCTTTTGTGGGGAAAAAGCAAAAGGCCGAATGCTGTTTTGGTACCAGATTTCCTTTTTCATCAAGAAAGAAACCGACAGAATAGTTAAGTCCATGACTATCACTGCGTGAAAACAACCAAAGCTTATCGTCAAAAAGTTCATTGCAGTCATTTTGCGTCAGGGTAATGAGCTCGGCAACGGTGTCACCTAATTGCTGTTTTTGTTCTATGTATTTTCCGTATAGTCCAAATGATCCTTGGTCCTCAAACAAAATATTCTCAAGACATGACAGAAACAAAAGCGGGTAATCTAATGCACGAAGTTTCTCTGAAATATCCTCATATGCTTCCGCAGCATCACGTTCTGCGTGGTCAAACGGGAAAAAAAATAATGTTTCGTCTGTCTTCCTGCCAGGAAAATCTTCACTAATCCTTGTTGGAAGGATAAAACGCTCTATTTTAAAATAGATGTTTGGGTCATAAATATGTGGCGTTGAGGTGTATTGAAACACCGACTTAAATCCGACGCCGAATTTACCTATTTGGCCTTCCTGTTCCCGTTTATTAGAGTTGGCGATGGAGGTGATGGCGTTAATATCACCTAATACTCCGTTTTCAGAGTCCTCTGCTTCTGTTGCTGGATTGGATACAGAAAATCGTCGTGTTCCGTTATGCGCAAAGATTAACTTGTCCTTATGCAACACAAAGCGAGCCGATGTTGCTTTAGCATCATCAGCGTTTTGGAGCAATTCATAAATAAAATGCGCTTGGTCGGAATACTTCTCGACCACACTGTTCTTCATACCGCGCATTGCAGGGACATCAAGGATATCAGCAATATGTTCCCTGTCCTTTGATAACTGGTCAAAATAATGTTCGACCTTAATATTCACTTATATTTCCCCCTATAACACTTATAAAGTTATGTTAACCTATGCTATTAAAATAGTATTTCATGATAACCTTCCATCTCTAAAGACCTTTCCAATCTCCTTCATTACTTTATACCTATCTAATTCCATATAAAGGGGCTGTTCACCTCTATCAACGTAAGTAATTACTCAATAATTTTTCCAGTAAAAGTTTCCCCAAAAACGCAAAGTTCCCTCAAACTATCAGTCTGAGGGAACATAAACACTCTTTAAATTCATAAAAAACACTTCATAGCCTATGTTGGCAAGGCTTAAAAAGGCACACTTTTCGATTCGGCGGAAGGATTCTCTCATGTATGCCATTTTTTTGAAAATCCGATTTGAATTTAATGTTTTAATGGAATCAATTAGGTCCATCATATTTTCGAGCGTTCATCCCCCCCATTAATATCTCTGTACCTTAATTATACAAAAAAGACTGTCAGCGAACCCGATTTTTTTCGGATTTGTCGACAGTCTGAAGCGCTCTTTGACTGAGCGCTCTCTTTTTGTGATTTTTGCTATTTTGTTCTCCAATCGATTTATATTTTTAAAATTTTTCATCAGAGCTTTATGCATCAACAGGACGGGAACAAGCTGTAAGATCCCTAGTATTCCACTAACTTGGGTGCTATAAAATTCCTATACTTTACCTTTTATGCACCTAGACTTTTACTAGGAATTCCATGTTACCCTGGCCATATTAGAGAATTCTTTTAATTTGTAAAGTTCATAATTACATTAGTTTCTTAATATTCGTTACGTTACTCTTCTAACATATTTAAAAGATAAACCGTTTGTTGACTAACAATATCTCTAATCGATTTCTCAACTAAATAGTCTTTAGGTATGAAATCCAAATAAAAATTCTCTTGATCTTTAAATTCACTAAAAACTTCATCATTTTCACTATGTACTGCTTCAATGCAATCGTAAAACAAATTTGCTTTATTAAAAACTTTTCGGACCATTTTTATGTAGTTTTGAACTTCTGTAAAATCGTTTAAATCTATTTTCTTACCAGTATATTTGTAATTATTAAGTGTTGGTACTTCCTGGAACTCAAGGTTTAACTTATATTTATCTATTAAATAACAATGGAGCATTTCCATAATTGGAAAGGTAATCAAAGCCATCTGGACTATTATCTCAGCAGTTAATTCAAACCAGTGATGCTCTTCCAGCTTAGAAGATAATATTGCTGGAATATAATTAACTATATCAACGTCTTCGCCATTATTGTTTAAAGGAGCCCTCAGATTTCTGAGTAGAGTTCTTATAATTTTGAGCCTTCCATTATTATTTGTGAGTAAAGAAAGCAGGCTCATTATTTTATAAGCTTTAGTAAAATCCTTGAAATCTATCTCCCTTAATGAAGTTAAGATTTCAAATGTCAAAAAAATATCATACTCTTGTTCGAATAGGTAGAAGTTAATATTTTTTACTTCGTCCTTTTTTGGTTCCAGGGATTCTTTAAATAGATCAATTTTGTCTATTAAATAATTTACCGAAGGAATTCTAATTTCTCCCTTCATATCCTCATGAAATTCGTAATTTGCTGTAGTAAAAAAAATAAAAGGTGAGATTATTTCCGGTATTAAATATTGCCTTATTAGTTCTTGATTCTTATTTTTATTAAAACCCTTTTTCTCTACCATTTTGTGTTTAAAACCAAAATATGGACCTACTTTGTTATCTAGGATTTTTTTGTAATTTGACATAGATCTTATAAATATTCCTGGTAGGTAATCTTTGGAAGTTGATAAATTTAATTCTTCAATAGTGGTCGACAGGGATTTGTAATTATC
>NZ_MLYQ01000125.1:0-32213 GCF_001866725.1 Bacillus sp. MUM 13 | reverse complement strand
TTCCCGCTAATCCCACAGGAGTCTCTCACCTTACACTCCAATCACCCCGGTTTAACAACAGAATCGCTTCACAGAACAATTAAAAAAGACAAACTTTAAAAAAGGCTCTTTTCGTAAAGATTGTTGTTTTTAATAAGATAGGATAAAATTACATTTTATGGTATTGTATTGGCAGAATAATATAAAAAGAAGTGAAAGAACGGGGGATAAAATGACTGATTTGACATTTTATAAAGATTACAAAAATGATGAGGAATTAAGAAAAAGCTTTAATGAACTTGCCACTTTAGTTTTTGGCATTAATTTTGAAGACTGGTATCAAAAGGGTTATTGGAAGAGCCGTTATATTCCCTTTTCTTATGTTGAAGGGAGTAAAGTTATAGCAAACGTTTCGGTTAACTTATTGGACTTTGTAGTAAATGGCGAGCAAAAGAGAGCTATACAAATAGGAACAGTTATGACACACCCTGAATATCGAAACCGAGGACTTTCTAAAAGTTTAATGAACAAGGTGCTAGAAGAATACGAAAATAAATATGATTTTATGTACTTGTTTGCTAATCAGAACGTGCTAGATTTTTATCCTAAATTCGGATTTAAATCGGTCAACGAATATCAATATTCAATGGAGTATGCAGCAGGTCAAACAGAAGAAAATGAAATCCGCAAATTAGACGGTAATAATGTTGAAGACCTTAATTTCATTTACAAGTTTGCATTAGAAAGAGTTCCAGTTTCGAACCGTTTCGGTACGGTCAACGCTCAAGAACTTCTTATGTTTTATTGTATATATGTTTTTAACAATAATATTTACTACATTCAAGATGAAGAAGCAATTGTAATCTTTAAGCAAGTGGACAAGCAATTAGATATATTTGATATTGTAAGTAAAAAAAAGGTTAATATTAATAACATTCTTTCAAAGATTTCTAATCAAAATACCAATCAAATTGTCTTCCATTTTACCCAAGGTTATCGGGACGTTAATACTCAGGGAGATATTTTTAAAGGGGACGATGTGTTATTTGTAAAAACCAGTGGAAACAATGAATTTCCATCGCAAGTTAAACATCCTCTCACCTCTCAAGCCTAAATGAAGGTTGTGAATGGTTTTTCTACTTAAAGTAACGGGTGCTTTAACGGAATAAGAAATAATACAGTCGTTCCAAACAGGAATGGCTATTTTTTATACCGCACGCAGGAATTTGACCATTTGAATTTTGGCAGGCATTGAGGAGCATTTGGTTTATTTGCTCAGCTCTTGTTTAAGTGCCTTAATTTGAGCGAATTCTTGCAGTTCGTGGCTGTATCTGTGCATAACAAAGAAAAACCCGTACTTAAAATATGGATTAAGTACGGATTTTTTATAATAGACTCTATTTGTTTTTTTTACGAAAACTGCTTTTTAATAAGGTCGATCGAGGGTTAAGAAATAGTTTTATGTTCCATGAACGCCTTCCAAATCAGCCAGTTTTAAATGAATCAGCTTTGTTTTTTCTCATAAACAGCAAAGTCGAATGGATATTTGTTTTTGTCATCCTGTTCACCTGGAGTCAATGATATTCTTGTCCACTGCTCTTCTGCTACTTCCGGGAAAAATACATCTCCTTCAAACACATGGTGTATATGGGTAATATACAGCCGATCTGATATCGGCAGCATCTCCTTGAATATCTCGGCTCCTCCTATCACAAAAACTTCATCGTTCTCTCTTTCTGCCATTTTCTTCAGTTCAAGTATGTTATGGTAAACTTCGGCTCCTTCTGCCTCGAAAGATTTATTTTTGGTAAGAATGATATTCTTTCGGCCGGGCAGAAGTCTCCCTATTGATTCAAAAGTTTTCCTGCCCATAATTACAGAATGGCCAGTGGTCATTTTCTTAAAATACTGAAGATCTGCCGGCAGATGCCAGGGAAGTTTATTATCCTTTCCAATCACCCTATTTTCGTCCATCGCAAGCATCAATGAAATCATACACTGACCGCTCCTTTTATATGAGGATGCGCTTCATAATTTTCCAGTTCGAAGTCTTCATAAGAAAAACCGAAGATATCCTTTACTTCGGGATTCAATTTCATTACCGGGAGGGCTTTGGGTTCGCGGGTAAGCTGCAATTTCACCTGCTCTACATGATTGGAGTAAATATGTACATCACCAAAGGTATGCACAAATTCCCCTGGCTTCAAGCCGCATACCTGGGCAATCATTAATGTCAGGAGCGCGTACGAAGCTATATTAAACGGCACCCCAAGGAACACGTCGGCAGAACGCTGATAAAGCTGGCAGGACAGCTTTCCTTCAGACACATAAAACTGAAAAAATGCGTGGCACGGCGGAAGCGCCATTTTACTAATTTCCCCGGGGTTCCATGCACTGACAATCAGGCGCCTTGAATCAGGATCTTTTTTTATCATTTCAATAACTTCAGTAATCTGATCAATACTGCTGCCATCAGGAGCACTCCATGAGCGCCATTGATGTCCATATACCGGTCCAAGTTCCCCATTTTCATCCGCCCATTCATTCCAGATGCGGACACCATTATCCTGAAGATATTTTACATTGGTATCACCTTTTAAAAACCAAAGAAGCTCATGGATGATGGCCTTCAGGCTTAACTTTTTTGTAGTAAGCAGCGGAAATCCATCCTCCAAATCAAATCTCATCTGATATCCGAATGTGCTGATGGTTCCGGTTCCTGTTCTGTCGCTTTTTATTGTGCCATTGTCTAATACGTGTTTGCATAAATCAAGATATTGTTTCATTGTAACCAGCCTTTCCTGGAATCTCATTATCATTCTAACACATGAATGTCTTTCCGGTATTCTTTACAGGAAGTAACCATTTTCGTTTTTTTACATAATTTATTATTAATCTGATTCCTATGTTGTACATTAATTATCCGGTCTGCAGCGTCTGAATCACTAAAAGAATGGTTTGATGTATAGACAGCACACTGATTCCTCCTCTTTCATGGCAAACTGCGCTTTTTAACGAATGACTTATTCAAAACAATAAGGTGATATATATGAGAACTTACAGCAAAAAATCAATTCTGCAAAGCAAGCCAGAAATCACAGAAGAAGTGATTGAAATCATGAATCTTGAAATATTCGTATATCTTGATTTAATATTTTTTTCCATTTTCCTTGGTTTTATCCTCATGCCGCTTGTTCACTCTGTTTCCTTATCTGTTATGATTCCTGTCCTCTTTTTCTTATTATTTTCGGGCATGTTCCGCATATTTTTCAGGCAAAAGAGCAGGAATATGTGACATTTGAAGACTTCACAAGCCGCTCAGGATTATAAGAAAGGCTGTTTTTGTAAAATTTGCTGCTATGAACAAGGGGTTGATTTCCGCTCCAGGATGCTCGCTTTCCACGCAGGCGGTGAGCCTCCACAGCAATGCCATTGGTGTGGAGGCTCACCGCTAATCTAAGCAGGAGTTCCGCCCTTTCGCTCACCTCATTTAATAATGAGATCGCCTGGCAGAACTCATTAAAAAACAACAATCTTTAAGAATAATGCCTAAGAAAAAAAGCTGACGCAGCCGCCAGCTTTTTTTCTTGTCCATTTTTTTATTGTTCTTTCAAATTCTTGCTTTTGCGGAAATGCAGGATGAAAGTCAAGCCAAATGTAATGACGATCAGCAAGAAGAAAATCGTGGATGATATTTCGATATGGAAGACTGATAGAAACATTTTAATGGAAATGATGGCAATCAGCACGTATGCGGCTGTTTCCAGTTCTGGGATTCTATCAATCAGATTCAGGAATACGCCTGCCACTCCACGCATCATCAGAACGCCGATCATTCCGCCCAGAAGAAGGACCCAGACTTTGTTGCTGACCCCGAAGGCTGCCAGTACACTATCAACGGAAAATGCGATATCCATCAGTTCAACCGCTACGACAGTACCCCAGAGAGTCCCGAACATACGGATAAGCAAGCTCTCTTTTGACATGCCCTTCACTTCATCTTCTTCAGATTCGCCTTTGCGTTTATCAAGGAAGTATTTAATTGAAAGCCATGCTAGATATGCAGCGCCCAGAACCTTTATCCACCAGAGCTTGATAAGGAAAATACCAAGCCCAATGGCTACAAATCGAAAGGCGTATGCACCAAGCAAACCATAGAATAATGCTTTTTTGCGCTTGTTTTTTGGCAGATGGCGGACCATTACCGCTAGCACAAGGGCATTATCGGCTGATAAAAGTCCCTCAAGTATAATTAATGTCCCGATCAGACCCCAGCTTACCGGATCTGTCAGTATTTTGCCCCACATTTCCCAATCAAAGAATTGAGCATAAGTATCCAAGATATGATTCAGCATTACAGGATGTTCCTCCTAAAAATTTTAATATGAGTTGTATATGAAGACAATGGAAAAGGAACCTGCGGCTGAAGGTTCCAAATACCAGATTATATTATACTAGTGTACGCTTTTCCAAAATCTTTTTCAATAAAAATCCTGTTTCAGCCTTATGATAGCATCCCTTGCGAGGACCATTTTGGCGGTGTGTTTTTGTCCCAGTAAATCCTGCCCAAATCATGGTGGGCAGCAAATTGATCATGATAGGTATGATAATGGAAATTAAACCAATAGCCTTCTTGAGGAGGATTCTCCTGCCTGACATGAAATCTCATAATATCTTCCCCATTATTCTCATTATAAATATGAAAGATTTTTTCTCCGCGCCCTGAAGCAGGATTTTCTGTAATAGCGAGCTGGCGTAATTCTTCTTCTTGATGGCTTGAAGCCATTTTGGCAATGGCTGCCTCCATTTTCGGAAGGATTACAGCTTTAAATTCTGCCTGGATTTTCGGTTTTATTTTTCCGCCGAATTTACAATACGCATTCTCTTCTCCCTTGGAGACAATATTCTGGATGAAATCATTTTGGCTGAATAATTCTTCTTCTATGTTTTTATTGACGTTCTGGACAGAGGCACCATATCTTGCAGAATTGGCTTCTTGTAAATCCTTTTCCGGATGCTTGGCAGAATCCGCCTCACCAAGCCAGTTAAAATCAGCTGGAGTAACAAGCCCGAATGTCAGGGCCGAAACTAAAACAATCAGACTTTTTTTGAACCATTTAGCACCCTTCATGACATATCCCCTTACTAATCAATATCAGTGTCAAACATTCAAGAATCCCTGACAGCTTAGTGGCTGTCTTTGATAATTCCAGTATACTTTGGTTTGTGGGATATTACGAATATTAATTTCAGCATTTTGCCAGAAATCCCGCTTCTGCATTCGCCTCTTTTTCTTAATGCCCGCTATTTTCCAGTGAGCATAAGGTTTTAAATTCATTAAAAAAAGGTATTGATATTCTAAAGCAGCTTTACGTTCAAGGCATTATTTAATTTAAAACTACATAGAAGGACAAGGCCGCGGATATACTTAATGAATAGATTTTTCCAAGGAGGGGCTTCAATGGAATGGTCAGCTGTATTTATGATTCTAAGCATATTGATGTTAATGTATTTCATTTACCTCGAAATTGCCGATTGACCAATGAATATATAAACTATCAGCTAGTTTCATCTGCCTTGCCTAAAAATCCGGCAAGGTTTTTTAGCTCTCCCTGCCTATTCATTTTCCGCAGCAAAAATACTTGAGGAGGTATACATATGACTGAAAACAGCAAAGCCTACATGGGGCGTTCTAAATATCACTCGTATGAAAGAGAAACAGCAGAAGGTAATGCAGGGATGGTTGTTACTGCCCATCCGATTGCGACGGATATCGGAGAAAAAATTTTAAAAGAAGGGGGAAACGCAGTAGATGCCGCTATTGCCATCCAGTTTGCATTGAATGTTGTAGAACCTATGATGACCGGCATTGGCGGAAGCGGGTTTATGATGGTTTACAATAAGGAAGAAGATGCAGTGAAAATTTTTGACGGGCATGTGCGGGCCCCAAAAGCTGCTCATCCTGATATGTTTTTAGATGAAAACGGAGAAGTGATTCCATTTAAGAAGAGATCAACCGCTGCCACTGCAGTCGGCATACCAGGCATTTTGAAGGCCATGGAAGAAGCACGCCTGAAATATGGATCCAAGCCTCTTGCAGATTTGATTGAGCCTTCCATTGAATTTTGTGAAAAGGGAGTTGCGGTCAATTGGGTGTTCACGGAGGCACTTGAAAACTTCCATTACCGCCTTGGAGATGAAGCGCAGAGATTGTTCATACCGGATGGCAAAAAGCTGCAAGAAGGAGAAATCCTGAAAAAAGAGCATTTGGCACATACCTACCGGATTCTGCAGCGTGATGGCATTTCAGCATTTTATGAGGGGGAAATCGGCGAAGCAATCATCTCTGCCATTAAGGAATTAGGCGGCTTTATGGAACTGTCGGATTTAAAGGATTATAAAATCACCATTGATGAGCCAATGCGGGCAACTTATAAAGGCTATGAAATTGTTTCCTCCTTTGCCCCAAGTGCTGGCGGATCAACTGTTCTGCAGATTCTTAAAATACTTGAAGATTTTCATATTGAGCAATATGGGCCTCGTTCATGGGAAAAATATTATCTGATTGCCGAAGCCATGAGGCTCGCTTTTACAGATAAAAAAGCTTTCCTTGCCGACCCTGAATTTGCAGAGCTGCCGCTGAAAGGCCTTTTTGACGAAAAATACCTGAAAGAACGTAAAGCATTCATTAATTTTAAAGAACGCAATAATGAAATTGATTTCGGCAATCCATGGGTGTATGACAATGTACCGAAAAGGGATGTTGTAAGACAGCCGGAGCTGGAAGAACAGAGTGAAACGACCCATTTTACGGTCGCAGACAGGTGGGGGAACATTGTTGCCTGTACATCAACAGTCGAGCATCCTTTCGGCTCAGGAGTAATGGTTCCGAAATATGGTTTCATGCTGAATAACGAGCTGACCGATTTTGATTCCATGCCTGGTGGAATGAATCAGGCTGAGCCGGGAAAACGCCCGGTAAGCTGTAAAAGCCCAACTATTATTTTCAAGGATAAAAAGCCTGTTCTTACGCTTGGTTCTCCTGGGGGGCCGACCATCATCAGCTCTGTATCCCAAACGATACTGAATGTCCTTGACTTCAACATGGATCTGAAATCCGCCATAGAAGAGCCGCGTATTTTCACGCCAATGGGGCCGCATATTGAGTGGGAAGCAGGCATGGATATGAGCAGTAAGGGACATCTTGAAGGAATGGGATTTGCTTTCAATGAGGTTCCGCATCCTATTGGCAATGTCCAGGGCATCAGCTTTTCAGAAGGAAAAATGTTCGGGGCAGCTGATTCAAGCAGGGAAGGAAAAGCAAGCGGCCTGAACGAAGAAGATTATCTCAATTAATGCAATAGAAACAAGAAAGAGGCAAAAATCATTTTTGCCTCTTTCTTGTTATGGGTTTCATTCCTTGATATCCATAAATCCAAAATGAAATTTAGAGGTTTTTCGTTGAATAGCTTGAAATCCAAATTCATTAAATCGGCTGCTTTTATAAAGGTCCTTTAAAACGACACGTTTTCTGGCGACCCTTTTTGCTTCCCTGACCGTTTCCGCAGTCAGGCCATGCCTGGAGGCGAAAAAGGCTAACGCCTGTATGCCGCTGGACCCTTTAATGGCTGTCTCGAACATTGGATCAAAATAAACAACATCATAGCTATTATCCGGAAGCGCCTCAAGCACCTTCAAATGCGGCGCTGTCTTAACCTCTATTCTCTTCATGGCTTCATCCATTTTTTCATTGCCTGTTTTCCACTCCGAAAGCCCCTTTTCTACAAGAAGCGACAGATACGGATTTTCTTCAATGGCGGTTACACGGCCCTTAGCACCTGCAGCATAGCTTGCGACAATTGCATCTGAGCCAAGGCCAAGAGTGCAGTCGAGAACCTCACTTCCCTCAGCTATTCCGGCCGCAGCCAGATAAGCATCCTGTTCCCCTTTTTCCAGTCTCTTGATTCGAATCGATGCAAGATTAGGGTGAAAAAAGAATGGCTCCGTTTCGTTCAGCCGATAAAGTTCATATCTTTCTTTCCCAAGAACAAGACAGTCGCTATTTGTAATTTGCTGCAGTTTTCTGATAGATTGTTTATTTCTTGGCACATATGATAAGCCCATCTCTGCAGCAAATGACTTTGCCTGGGCTATGCTCTCTTCGTCTGTTCTTCCGGGGGTGGTCACAAACATAAAAATCTCCTCTAAAAAAGGGTATGCTGTGAGCATGCCCTTTTGGCTGTATTATTTTAAGCGGTCAAAAGATAAAATCAGGCTTTCCATGATTTCTTCCATCGGATGGCCTTCGATTTCGTGGCGCGGAATGAAGTGAAGCACTTCTTTTCCTTTGATTAATGCCATCGAAGGGGAAGATGGTTCAATTCCCTTAAAGTATTCGCGCATTTTTTCTGTTGCATCTTTATCTTGTCCTGCAAAAACAGTCACTAGCTTTTCAGGCTTAGTTTCTGCGCGGAGTACAGCTTGGGTTGCAGCCGGACGCGCAAGCCCTGCAGCACAGCCGCAAACAGAATTAACGACAACCAAAGCCGTTCCTTCGTTATTTTCCATAAAGTTTTCGACTGCTGCATCTGTCGTTAACTCTTCAAATCCTGCCTGAACCAGCTCTGCACGCATCGGCTTGACCATTTGTTTCATATACTCTTCATATGCCATAGACATTATGATAACCTCCTGTAGTTACATGATTTCTCTTTAGCATACTATAATACTGATAAGATATGCAAAACCTGTGCTCCAATGACGGTTAGTACCCCCCAAAACATCATTTCATAAAAAAACTGGAGCGGGAGATTCTAAATTCTCCCGCTCCAGTTTCCCCCTCACTTTGTCATAGCTGGCGCTTTTATTTCTTCTTCTTCAAATAAGTCTGTTACCGCGCCTTTTGAAGCAGAGGAAACCAGTCTGGCGTATTTCGCAAGTGTCCCTCTTTTCACAAGCGGCGGAGCCTGCCATTGCAATTTTCTTTCCTGAAGCTCATCGTCTGATACATGCACCTTCAGCACCTGGCTGTTTGTATCAATAGTGATGACATCACCTGTTTTAATCAGGGCAATGGGGCCGCCCACCTGTGCTTCTGGTGCAATATGCCCAATGACAAGACCATGTGTCCCGCCTGAGAAACGGCCATCAGTCAGAAGTGCCACAGATTCACCGAGACCCTTGCCCACAAGCATACCTGAGATGGATAGCATTTCAGGCATCCCCGGACCGCCTTTTGGACCCTCATACCGAATAACCAAAACGTCCCCTGCTTCTATTTCTCCTTTCAGTATCGCTTCTGTCGCACTTGGCTCATCATTATATACTTTAGCCGCACCTGTCATTTCCCGGACCTTTAGGCCAGAAACCTTTGCTACAGCACCATCCGGGGCAAGATTCCCTTTCAGGATCACCAATGGCCCTTCTTTGCTTAACGGCTTGTCAACAGGAAAGATGATTTTTTGCCCTTCTTCGAAATCAGGCCATTCCTCAAGATTTTCCGCAACCGTTTTTCCAGTAACGGTCAGACACTCCCCGTGGAGCAGGCCTGCTTTTAATAAATGCTTCATCAAAGCAGGGATACCGCCAATTTCGTGAAGATCCTGCATCACATATTTGCCGCTTGGGCGCAGGTCAGCAATATGCGGCACCTTCTTCTGCATAGCATTAAAATCTTCAAGTGATAAATGGACCCCCGCTGAGTTGGCTATAGCCATCAGGTGCAGAACAGCATTTGTAGAACCTCCCAGAGCCATCACGACCGCTATGGCATTTTCAAATGCTTCTTTCGTCAGAATATCCCTTGGATAGATGCCTTCTTCAAGCAAGTGGTAAACAGCCTGTCCCGCCTTATAACAATCTTCGTGCTTCTCGGCCGTTACAGCTGGATTTGATGAACTGCCCGGGAGGCTCATCCCAAGTGCTTCAATCGCACTTGCCATTGTATTGGCTGTGTACATGCCGCCGCAGGATCCCGACCCCGGACATGCATTGCATTCAATTTTATGGAGGCCTTCCTCATCCAGTTTCCCTGCATTGTACGCCCCGACTCCCTCAAAAGCAGAAACGATATCAATATTCTTGCCATCCAATTTTCCTGGCTGAATGGTTCCTCCGTAAACAAAAACAGAGGGAAGATTAATTCTCGCTATGGCCATCATGCAGCCTGGAATATTTTTATCGCATCCTCCGATCGCCACATATCCGTCAAGGCTTTCCCCTTCAACAACCGTTTCAATGGAATCTGCAATCAAATCTCTGCTCGGTAGCGAATACCTCATGCCTTCGGTTCCCATTGAGATGCCATCAGATACGGTGATTGTATTAAAAATCATTGGCGCTCCGCCTGCATCCCCCGCTCCCCGCTTGGCTTTTCTGGCTAGCTCATCAATATGTATATTGCAGGGTGTCACCTCGCTCCATGTGCTGGCGATCCCAATCATCGGTTTCTTGAAATCTTCATCCGTAAAACCTACAGCCCGAAGCATGGCCCGGTTCGGAACCCTTGTTGGCCCCCCTTCACTGATTACTTTACTTTTTATCCTCAAATCTTTTTTCATGTTTTGTCCCTCCAGTTGTTTTCTTTTCAATATAGAGAACTTTTCTGATAATTTCAATAATTATTGCCGTTTTTTCTCTATTATTTTTTTGAAAGGGTTTACATATGAAAACAGGCTAAAGTAATCATATCTGCTGGTTTACACTTCAGATTATCTGCACACACTGAACGTATCTTCTTTCCATTTAGAACGATTGCAGAGCATAAAAAAACTGCAGCTCAATTGTCCGGAAACCTGACAATTGAGCTGCAGTTCGAAATTTCTATAGTACTGGCTTATTTTCTCCGTTCTGTCTGGATTCTGTCATTTGCTTCCAGACGGAACCTTTTGCTTCTTCGCCATTTTCAATCCTGCTGATAGCCATCTTAACCTGCATGGCCACCTCAAATTCAGGATCGTTTTCTGCTTGTTTCAGGGCAGGCAATACCCGCTCATCACCGGATTCATACAAAAACATGGCTGCTCTCCATCTCACAAGCTTGCTTTTATCATTGAGTGCATGTGCCATTTGATCCATAGCCTCGTCGAATCCTAAATCTGATAAGCAGTCACCCGCCGTTCTTCTTACTGCAGCACTTTTATCCCTAAGCCCTTTATATAGGCCCGGAAGCACAGCACGATTTTCAATCATGCCCAAATACACAACTGCAAGCCTGCGGATCGATACTTTTTCGTCATCCAGCGCTTTTTCAAGCAGCGGTATATCTTCAGCGGACGGGCTGGCCATCTGTTCCAGCACCTGATATCTTTTTTCCCAATTTTCGCAAGCAAGAACCTCTTCCGTTAGCTTTGCCTGAGGTCTTTTTGCCAAAATTTCCTTACCCTTATTGCTTGCTTGTGCATTGTTCCAAAGCTGCTCAAGGCGTTCTTTTGGGTAGGCAGCCATGATCTCTTCACTTACTTCAGCGCCGATTGCGTCCATATCTCCATAACGCACTCCATACTCTTTCCACTTTCTCAGCATAACGACATTGTCGTCAGATTTTTGAGCTTTCGCCACTGCATCTGAAAAAAACGCAGGAAGCCCAAACCTTTTTTCCTGTTCTCCGTCATTCAACTTTATCTGCATGGGGATACCCTTGAATTGCTGTATTGAAACAGCAACTTCACCATAATGATCAAGAATACTGCTGCCAGCGGATTCTGAGGATGTATCCTCCCCGAATGTCTGGCGGACTTTAATTAAAATATCCTTCCAATCATATTTGGCATTTCTTTCTACAGCAAGGAAATCAGCCACATGGTAGACACCTTTGATACCCTCGATGTTTAAAATGTCCTGAATAAGCATTGGTGCATGTTCTGCCTGGCCTTTTTTGTAATTATTGCTTCGTCCTGCAGGCAGTTCCTCTGTGAGGATAATTTTCATGGTATTCGGGCTTGGCGTAGGTTCTATATTTTTTATATTCAAATGACACACTCCTTTATATCTCTTCATTTTAATCATAAAGCTTCCCGGACAAGTATCCGTCAGGTTCAATAAACCATCTTTATGCCGTTCAATCTTCCAGCTTTTCAGCTAAGTACTCCCAGCGCTCCATCATGTGCTCCAGTTTTTCATTCAGCTCTGTTTCTTCAATTAATAGCAGCCTGACTTTTTCAAATTCACTTCCGGCCGCTGCCATTTCAGCTGTGATTGCTTTTAGGCGCTCTTCAGCTTCTTCCATTTTCCCCTCAATTTCTTCCCATTCCTTGCTTTCCTGATAGGTATGCTTTTTCTTTTTCTTCTCTGTACGCGGCTGCTGGGCTGCAGCCTGACTTTTAACTTCAAGTGGTGAAGTCTCTTCTTTTTCCTCCAGAAACTCGGAATATCTTCCATAATAAAAATCAACTTTAGCAAAGTCTTTAAACACAAGCAGCTGATGGCAGGTTTTATCAAGAAAATACCTGTCATGCGATACAGTTATCACAACTCCAGAGAAATGCTCCAAATAATCTTCCAGAATGGTCAGTGTCTGGGTGTCAAGATCATTGGTCGGCTCATCAAGGAGCAGTACATTCGGCGCTGACATCAGGATTTTAAGTAAATACAGACGGCGCCTTTCTCCTCCGGAAAGCTTCCTGATAGGAGTGCCATGGGTTCCCATCGGAAATAAAAACCGCTCAAGCATGGAAGCAGCCGATATGATGCTTCCATCTTTTAGTGTAATGCTTTCTGCCGTTTCCCTGATATATTCGACCATTCTCATGTTTTCGTCCATATCAGAATTTTCCTGGGTATAATAACCAATCTTTACTGTCTGCCCTTTTTCAAGTTCTCCTGAATCAATATCCGTGCGCCCTGCAAGGATATTTAGCAGTGTGGATTTCCCGGTGCCGTTTCTTCCTACAATTCCGATTCTATCGCCAGGTTTAAATAAGAATGAAAAATCTTTAAGGATGATTTTATCAGAATAGGCCTTTGAGACATTGATCAGCTCCAGAACCTTTTTCCCCAATCTGCTGCCGCTCAATTCTATTTCCAGGCTGGCGGTTTTTGATTTATCCCTGACTTTCTCCTCCAGGTCATCAAACCGCTGTATCCTTGCTTTTTGCTTTGTAGACCGCGCTTTTGCCCCTCTTCTGATCCAAGCCAATTCCTTCTTGAAGAGACTCTCTTTTTTAGATCTGTCAGCTGCTTCATTTTCCTCGCGGATAGCTTTTGCTTCAAGAAAATCTGCATAGTTTCCTTTGTATTCAAAAAGGCTGCCCTGGGCAATTTCCCAGATTTTGCTTGATACATGGTCCAGAAAATACCTGTCATGGGTAACAAAGATTACGGAACGGGCATATTTAGCCGTATACTCTTCCAGCCACTTAATGCTTTCATAATCCAGATGGTTTGTCGGTTCATCCAGAATCAGCAGATCAGGAGTCTCAATAAGGGCTTTTGCAAGGGCAGCCCGTTTTTTTTGTCCTCCAGACAAAACAGAAATACTTTTTGAAAAATCCGGAAGGCCAAGTTTTGTCAAAATGGTCTTTGCACTTGCACTGGTTTCCCAGGCATTAAGCTCATCCATTTGCTGCTGGTGTTTTAAAAGCTTTTCCTGGATATCCTGATTTTCAGGATTTTCCTGAAGAAGCAGCAGCGTTTTTTCATATTGTTTAATTGCAGTAAATACAGGCGTATCACTTTCATACAGATATTCCATGATCGACAGGCTATCGTCAAAATCAGGATCCTGGGGCAGGTACGAAATTGTATAATCATTTGGATGATCCTTTGTGCCTTCATCAATATCTTCCATTCCGGCAATGATATTCAAAAGAGTGGACTTTCCTGTTCCGTTTATGCCAAGGATC
Source organism: Bacillus sp. MUM 13 (assembly GCF_001866725.1). Classification (NCBI taxonomy): domain Bacteria; kingdom Bacillati; phylum Bacillota; class Bacilli; order Caryophanales; family Bacillaceae; genus Bacillus; species Bacillus sp. MUM 13. The sequence goes on along the minus strand of NZ_MLYQ01000125.1, from coordinate 18,393 downwards.
CCAATTTTATCTCCTTCGGTTATTGAAAAGGAAATATCTTTAAATAGTGTTTTTTCTCCGTGCGTTTTGGTCAGGTTTTCCATGCTGAAAACTTTCATAATCTTACATCCCATTCTTTATAAAATTGCTTTAAAAAGCTCTCCATATAGTCATGGTTTCTTTTGCAGTTTCTGTATTAAGCTTGCTTGCCAGGGTCAGCAGTTTTTCATGAAAATGATTGATGGACGAGCTTTTGCCGCTGCGGTATTCTTCCTTCGACCACATTTCCCTGACTGCAATGGAAGGATCATAGATTGGCTGCCCTTTTACCCCTCCATAGGCAAATGTCCTTGCTATGCCTATTGCCCCTATCGCATCAAGCCGGTCTCCATCTTGTACGATCATTGCTTCAATGGAGGGAAGTGTCTCTTTTTTGGCACTGAAAGATATGGATGAAATAATTTCTTCCACTCTACGTATGGTATCCCCGTCCAGTTTGGCTTCGGCAAACCAGCTGCGGAGCTTCTTCCAGCCAATTTCTTCAGAGTCATTTAATTTCCCATCCGGGATATCGTGCAGCAATGCACCCAGTTCAATAATGGTTTTGTTTCCTTTTGCCTCTTTGCCGGCAATGAAAAGAGATAACTTTCTGACCCTGTCGATATGGTGCCAGTCATGTCCGCTTTTGTCTTCACCAAGCTGCTCTTTCACGAAAGCCTCTGCTGATTTTATATAATAATTTTCCATGGTATTCTCCTCTATTCAGATCCCTTCCATTTTACCATGGTTATCATGTTTTTTCAGGTAAAGAGGACAGGCCATACGTAAATTCCTGACGATTGCACATGCTGATTCAGCATTCCGCTCATATATAGGACGGAATTATTCCTTGTAAAGGCTTGTAGAGACCTGGGTGTTTTTTAATGACTTCCGTAAGACGAACCCTTTGTTAAATCAGGAAGTGAAGCGTAAGGTGCGGAGATTACGGAGGCGCATCTGATCAGAGCTGGAACGGAGATCAGCTACCTTGTTCCATAACAGCACAGTATACGAAAACAGCCATATAAAAAAAGCCTCTGGATATGCAGATCCAGGAGACTTTTTGGCATTCCGGTTTATTCTTTGTTCTCCAGCAGCTTTTGGATATCGTTTTCTATTTCCAGAGGCTTGGTGCTTGGCGAATAACGTTTTACAATGGTGCCGTCTCTATCAATGAGGAACTTCGTGAAATTCCACTTAATGGCTTTGGAGCCCATGACTCCTGGAGCATGATCTGTCAAATATTTGAAAAGAGGGTGAGCATTTTTCCCGTTTACATCAACTTTTGAAAACATGGGAAATGTTACACCATAGTTAAGCCGGCAAAATGAATCGATTTCAAGATTGTCGCCAGGCTCCTGTGCAAGAAACTGGTTGCACGGGAAACCCAAGACAGAAAACCGGTCATCACCGTGCCTTTTATATAGTTCTTCCAGCTCTCCATATTGAGGGGTAAATCCGCATTTACTTGCTGTATTCACGATCAGGAGAACATTACCTTCATATTCTTTCATTGATAACTGTTCACCATTAATTCTCTCTGCTTCAAATTCATAAATTGACATACTTGCTTCCCCCATTCGCATTACGTTACAACCATTTTATCCTACCATGAAAGGAAATTGCCAATATCAGCATTCTTCTGATGCTCTAGAGGGAAACAGCAAGGAAGGAATGGATTTTTTCCAAAGACCTTATTAAATAGTCAATCATATCCAGAAGGTCATCCAGCTGGTCTTCTGCAACGAGCCTCCCGAAAGAAATCGAGGCATTTGTAAGAAATTCATGAGCTTCTGATCGGCTTTCGGTTACCTTTGAAGAGGTTATTTCAATCAGCCGTTCTTCTCCCCATATATCTGACAGCAGCGCCATCAGCCCGCCGATTTCCTGCTGCTTGAGCTGATAGGGAAAAGAAATAAAGATACGGACAGAGCAGCCTGCCTGACTTTCATTCAGTATCGGCTGCAAAAGCTCGGAGCCCAGATTTTCCAGGCTTGCCTCAATCGTCATTCCGCCTTTTAAAGTTCGTATTTGCATGTGTTCTTTGAGTTCCATTTCAATCGAGAATTTCCTTGAAAGGTCGGCAAGGTTCATGATATCCTGCCTGCCTGTTACAGCTATTTCCCCTTCAAGATCTCTATCGTAAAAAGCTCCCTCAATAACTACCTTCATGTTTTCATATGCAGTTGGATCAAACAAAGTCTGGCTTCACCTCTTTCATGTTTATTTATCAAACTTCCATTATTGCCAGGTTTCTCTCTTTCCTGCTTATCGTTACACTTCAACTGAGTTTTTTCTAATGGCTGTTTTCGTAAACTTTGTTGCTACCTGAACAAGGGGTTGATTTCCGCTCCAGGATGCTCGCTTTCCGTAGGGCGGGCGGTGAGCCTCCTCAGCTGCGCTTGCGGGGTCTCACCTTCCCGCTAATCCCACAGGAGTCTCGCACCTTACACTCCAATCAACCGTGTTTAACAACAGGATCGCTTCACAGGACAATTAAAAATTAACAACCTTTAAGTAAAGAGCCTTTCTAAAAAAGCCCTTTTGCCTGACCGAATTCATCTACATCCATATTCAGGGCAGCGGGCCGCTTCGGCAAGCCGGGCATGGTCATAATCTTTCCTGTCAGCACAACGATGAAACCCGCTCCTATAGAAGGTTTGAGCTCACGCACATTCAATGTGAAATTCTCAGGGCGGCCGATCTTGCCTGGATCGTCAGAGAGCGAGTATTGCGTTTTTGCGATGCAGACAGGCAGATTCCCCCAGCCTTCCGCCTCAAACTGCTGAAGCTGTTTTCTGGCTGTTGAACTAAAATCAACATCTTTTGCTCCATAGACCTCTTTGGCAACTGTCTTGATTTTTTCTTCAAGGCTTTGTGAAAGCTCGTATAAAGGCTTATAGTTCCTGTCTTCGTTCATGATTTCCAAGCATTTTTCAGCAAGCTCGGCGCCGCCTTCCCCGCCTCTTTCCCAAACTTCTGTCAAAGAGAAGGGCATTTGGTGATCACTGCAAAGCTGTGAAAATACTTTCAGTTCATTTTCAGTATCTCCTGTGAATCGATTCAAGGCTACTACAAATGGAAGGCCAAAAGCTGAAATTGTTTCTGCATGCTTGCGCAGATTTTCAAACCCGGCCGTTAATGCCGGCAGATTTTCTTCTGTCAAACCCTCTTTATCAAGTCCGCCATGAAGTTTTAATGCCCTGATTGTGCATACAATGACGACAGCTGAAGGATTAATGCCTGCACTCCTGGCTTTGATATGCAGGAATTTTTCTGCGCCTAGGTCTGCCCCGAATCCTGCTTCTGTCACTGTATAGTCCGCTAATTTCAGTGCAGCTTTTGTAGCGATGACACTATTGCAGCCATGGGCAATATTAGCAAAAGGGCCGCCATGAATGAGAGCAGGAGTATGTTCAATAGATTGAACAAGATTCGGTTTTGCGGCATCCCTTAGCAGCAGGGAAAGAACGCCCTGTGCCCCCAGATCACTCACCGTAACTGGCCCGCCGGACAAATTATAGGCTACAACCATCCTTGAAAGTCTTTCTTTTAAATCTTTCAAGTCTTCTGCCAAACATAATACAGCCATTATTTCTGATGCAACCGTGATATCAAACCCATCTTCTCTTGGCACTCCATTCGCCGGCCCGCCTAAACCTACAACAATATTGCGCAGGACACGGTCATTCATATCCAGTGCTCTTTTCCATAGTATTTTCCTGGAATCTATATTCAAGGAGTTTCCCTGCTGCAGGTGGTTATCCACAATCGCTGCAAGAGCATTGTTGGCTGCTGTGATGGCGTGGATATCGCCTGTGAAATGAAGATTGATTTCATCCATGGGAAGCACCTGAGAATATCCCCCTCCAGTTGCGCCCCCTTTCAGCCCCATAACAGGCCCGAGAGACGGCTCTCTCATGGCAATCATCGTTTTTTTTCCGATTCTTTGGAGGGCATCAGCGAGGCCGACTGTAACGGTTGATTTGCCTTCCCCCGCTCTGGTAGGATTGACAGATGTCACCAGGATAAGCTTACCATCAGGATTTTTCTCCAGCTCCCTCAGTTTATCAAAAGATATTTTCGCTTTATATTTTCCGTACAGTTCAATATCATCTTCACGTAAGCCAATTTTTCCGGCAATGATGTTTATTTCTTCCATTGTTGCTTCCAGGGCTATTTCTATGTCAGTTTTCACGGTTTTCGCTGAATTCAATCTAAATTCCTCCATTTTCTGATTATGTATAGGTTCAGCAGGATAAAAAATTCAGCTGCAATAGTCTGCAGACGAATAAAAAAGAATAAATTTTATATAATATTCGCATTTCCCTTTTCGTCTGTCAATTTTATTTATTTCCTGGAAAAAATATAAAACGTGTGATGTTCACTACTTTTTTCTATATAATGAATTTATTATATTTTAACTATTCACACAAAAAGGAGGGCATTATGCCAATAAAAATACCCGGACAGCTTCCGGCCAAAGAAATTCTGGAAAGAGAAAATATTTTCGTAATGGACGAGGCTCGTGCACAAACGCAGGATATCAGGCCATTGAATATCCTGATCTTAAATTTAATGCCGGAAAAAGAAAAAACCGAGGCACAATTGCTCCGTTTCTTAGGCAATACTCCTATTCAGGTGCATATCTCCTTTTTAAAGCTGGTTTCCCATGAAGCCAAAACAACAAACAAGCTTCATCTGGACCAATTCTACAAACCTTTTTCTGATGTGCGGGAAAAGAAGTTTGATGGAATGATCATTACAGGAGCCCCTGTGGAAAAGCTGCCCTATACAGACGTGGACTATTGGGACGAACTAAATGACATCATGGAATGGACCAAATCTCACGTGACCTCCACATTGCATATTTGCTGGGGTGCGCAGGCAGCTTTATATTACCATTATGGTATCGAGAAATATGAGCTTCCAAAAAAGTGCTTCGGAGTATATCCGCATAAAATACTAAAACCCCATGAAAAACTGGTCAGGGGATTTGATGATGTATTCCTTGCCCCGCATTCAAGGTATACCGATATTGATCTTGAAATAATGAAGAAACATCCTGACTTGAATATCCTTGCACAATCAGACAAGGCAGGTGTGCTGCTTGCATCCTCAAAGGATGGGAAAAACATTATGATTACCGGGCACCTCGAATATGATGCTCAAACACTCGCAGATGAATACTACCGTGATCTAGAGAGAGGACAGAACACACAGCTTCCCGAGAATTATTTTCCTGAAGATGATCCAAAGAGAGCTCCCCTGCACCGCTGGAAAAGCCATTGCAGCCTTTTATTCTCTAATTGGCTTAATTATTATGTTTACCAGGAAACTCCTTATGAATGGGATTAGCAAAAAAGGGCTGCACATGAATTTTCAGTGCAGCCTCAAACGGCAGAAATTTCAGCACTATTCCTGCCGCATTTATGTAAATAAACACCTCGCATCAGCTTTTTTCGGAAGGATATATTTCCTCAAACGGCTGGACGACCACAAATCCATTTCCCTCAAATTTCATCTGGATGGACTCGCCGCTGCCTCTTCCAAAAAATGTTTTAAGAGAAACATCTGTCACAAACTCGGGCTGCAGATGGCCAGACCAGGCTACTGTGGCATTTGGATCGGTATAAACCGGCTTCCCGGGTTCCACGGCCAAAGTCAGGGGCTCATGATGAGTGGTGAAAGCCACCATCCCTGTTCCTTCCATTTTGATATTGAACAGTCCGCCAGAAAGAAGCCCAGCCACTCTGCGCATCAATTTAATATCCCAATTCAGCTGTTTCTCAAAAGCCAGCAAGTCATTTCCGTTAATTGAAATAGATTCACCCTGCAATTGAAGGATTTTTATGGTTTTTCCCTGATCTGCCAGATATAGCTTGCCTTTTCCAGTCACTTTCATCAGAGATGTCCCCTCACCGGACAAGGCCTTTTTAAATACTTTTCCGATACCATGCTCAAGCAGGCCTTCTCTTTTGAATTTCATATCACCTAAATACGAAATCATAGAACCCATTTTCGCCCATATTTGATCTTCCAGGTTTATTTCCAGTATCCTTGGAGTTTCAAGCTCAAACAGCCCCTCGCCCTTATCTTCCTGTTTTGTTTCGCTGATAAATTGATCCATATTGTACTTATTCACTTTTTTCATCTCCACTGCATTTTTTTAAGATGAATAGCCACATAAACGAAACCGCCTGTTTGAGTTCTTTTGGCAGATGGGCTATTTTTTCCGTTTCTGCCCCCTTCTTTACAACAGCCATTTCGTCCACAAGCTTCCATCCGTTTTCCAGAGACAAACGTTCAAATTCCCATGGCATCATGGAATTCATGATGGTCTTTTCTCCATAGAGCCTACGGTAGCTGTGTGCCTTCCTTGGGGCCGCTGCTGGGCCAAGAATTCCAATACAGGCAATAGCGTCCTTCTTTAAAATCCGATTCATTTCCTTTAAAGCCATAAGAGGTGATTCAGTCCATTCAATGGAGTTTATCGCCATCGCCGCATCGAACTGCTCATCATGAAAAGGCATGGCTGCAAGATCTCCCTGAATAAATTCCGGGTTCCCATGGCCTTTTGCAAGCTCCCTGGCCGCTGTAATCATGTCCTTGGAAAAATCCATTCCAGCTACCTTAAAACCCGCCTCAGCAAGCTTTAGTGAACCATATCCATCCCCGCAGCCAAGGTCACAGACTTCTGCTCCTTTTTGTACATGCTTTGTGATGAGGGGAAGTATATCCTTCCTGCTTCCCTTCTCCCACATATTTCCTGAATTGCTTTTCCACTGATCTGAATATGAATTCCATAATTTTTCTGCTTCCCCATGCCAGCTATCCTGATTCACCCAACCCTCTCCTTCCGTCGATTTATGTTTATTTTAACAGGAAAAATCTTCTTTTTAACTGTTTTTTCTGAAAGATTTGCAGAATACTATACAGAAACAGGAAACTGATTTTTCGAATTTTTATACATTTACATCTCACCTAAAATAAAAAAAGCCGCTATCGCAGCTTTATTCTTCAGGTTCTTCATTTTGTTTTTGAATGGCTCTTAATTCATCCAGGCGTATAGGTGATTCATCAAAGTACTGGACAAGATCGCTGATTCTGTCAATAGCATCCCAGCTGAGATGGTGCTCGATTCCTTCAACATCTCTATAGATATTCTCTTCTTTCACGCCAAGCTGCCTTAGCATCTGCTCTAATAATTCATGGCGGAAAACCAGTCTTTTTCCGATTTTTTTGCCATTCGCGGTTAAAACAAGACCACGGTATTTCTCATATACCAGGTACTTTTCCTGGTCCAGTTTTTGAACCATTTTAGTGACGGAGGAAGGGTGTACTGACAGGTTTTCTGCTATATCAGAAACCCGTGCGTAACCTTTTTCTTCGATAAGTATGTATATTTGCTCGATATAATCCTCCATGCTCGGTGTAGGCATCCCGTATCCTCCCATTCAACACATATCAATCAAATTTTACTATAAATACTTCAATGAAACAAGAAAGTGCTTTGGCCGCCATAGCAGCCAAAGCAAATTATGATTGTTTTGAAGGGAATTTGAAGGAGATCTTCTTTGCCCCTTCATCCCAGAATAAAAAGGCGTCAAAGGCTTTCTCTCCCTTTTTAAAGCCGCTTATCAATTCTGTTTCACCTGTATCCAACAGTTTTTTTAAGTTTGCTTTAGTGATCTTGATAGATAGGATTTTTTTGGATAAAGTGAAAGAACACTTCGTTTTGCTATAATTTGAACAGCCGTAAAATTCCCCTTTATCTACCACATTGCCTCCGCAAAGTCTGCATTTCCCAATGGAACCGCCGCTTCTTTTGGCGGTTTTGCGCTGGATGGAATCTGTATCCAGACCATTGAAATCCCATGATTTGGATAAATCTACTGCATCGGAAATGATTTTGGAGGAAAGTTTTTTTACAGCCTCCATAAAAACGGTTGGAGATGCTTTGCCTTCGCCGATTTCGTGAAGGCGCTGTTCCCACTTGGCCGTCATTTCAGGAGAAGCAAGAATTTTATCTCCAATGGCCGTGATAAGGACTTTTCCTTTATCAGTGGCAAATACCTGATTTTTTTTCACATCAATATACTTGCGGTCTTTCAGCATGGTTATGATGCCTGCCCGGGTCGCTTCTGTCCCAAGGCCTTCAGTCTTCATCAGGACCTTCTCCAGTTCCTCATTGTCCAGATGCTTTCCTGCTGTTTTCATTAAAGTAATAAGCTGTCCCTCTGTATAGCGCTTAGGGGGCTGGGTTTTTCCTTCTTTCACCTTAATTTTGCTGACAGTTCCCTCTTCACCCTCACTGAGCAGCGGGAGCAAGATGTCATCATCTTCCTTATCAAGGGCAAAGATGACCTTCCTCCACCCTTCCTGAATTTGCTGTTTTCCTTTTGATATGAATTCAGCCCTCTTATCTACCATGGTTTTTACTGTGGTGTAATCAAATATAGCCTGATCGTAATGGGCAGCAATCAGGCGTCTTATGATAAGGTCATAAATCTTCCTTTCATCTTCTGGCAATCTTTCGGGATTTGTGACCTGTTCAGTCGGAATGATGGCATAGTGATCGGTAACCTTTTTTTCATTCACAAAACGTTTATTATTCATAATAGAAGCATTTGGCACAGGAAATAGAGATTCATAGGCTGGCAGGCTGCCCAGCTTGTGCAGAATGTCTGGAAAGCTTTCTGCTTCCCCTTTCGTTACATAGCTGGAATCTGATCGCGGATATGAAACGATCCCTTTCTGATACAGGCTCTGTACCACATCAAGAGTCTTTTTAGGAGAAAATTTATACATTTTGTTCACTGTAGCCTGAAGGGAAGAAAGATTAAAAAGCAATGGCGGCTGATATTCCTTTCTTTCTGTGTTCAGTTCAGCAATTCCGCACGTTTTCCCTTTACAGAATGCTGCAATCTTCTCTGCAAGTTCTTTCGTTTTTATTCTGGATTCGTTATTCTGCTGCCATTTGCCCTCGTATTTATTTCCATTCATGGAAAATCCTGCAATCACTTCCCAAAATGGCTTTGAAACAAATTCATCAATTTCTTTTTCCCTTTTTACAATCAGGGCGAGCGTAGGTGTCTGGACCCGGCCTGCTGAAAAGACGTCTGACATACCTTGCTTTTTCAGCAAGATGCTGTATATTCTTGAAGCATTCATGCCTACAATCCAATCCGCGCAGGCTCTTGTATAGGCTTCATGGTACAAACTCCTTGTATCCTCTTCCAGAAGCAGGCTGCTAAAGCCTTCATAAATCGATTTTGGTGTAAGAGAAGATATCCATAAGCGCTTCATCGGTTTATTTACACCGCTTAAATTCACGACATTCCGGACAATCAGCTCTCCTTCCCGCCCCGCATCACCCGCATGGATAATTTCTTTCACTTCGGGTTTTCTGATTAGAGACTTTACTATATTAAATTGCTTGGCTTTTGATTTTGTCACTTCATATTGAAATCTTTCCGGTATAATTGGAAGTGTTTCAAGGGACCACTTTTTCCACTCTGAATGATACTTTTCAGGAGCAGCGAGCTGGCACAAATGTCCCACTGCCCACGTTACAAAGGCACCTTCGCCAAAAAGTTCATTTGGCAGAATTTCAATATATCCTAAATGCTTTTTTGTTTTAAACTGTTTTGATAACGTCAAACCTTGATCAGGTTTTTCAGCGATTATTAATTTCATCCACATTCACCTGAGCTTTATAAAATAGTCATTTTTATTTGCCTTAAGCTGGCAGCCACATAGAAAGGTAACCCTGCTTATGCGCAGAACGCAGTGTTCTTTTTTCACTGTACGGGCGCTTTGGCATTTCTCTTTTATTATACCTTTTTTGGTTAGACCTGTTGAAGAATATTTTTGATATACGAATGTAACTTATGATAATCTGCACTTGTTAAGTTTAATGTTCATTAACGTAATATATAAACGAAATACTTTCTTACTAATTTATTAGAGGTGTCATATGGAAATTACATTAATAAGACATGGCAGATCCCTTTGGATAGAAAATATGCCAATGACTTGTATTGAATTTAAAAAGTGGGTTGAGAACTATGATTGTAATGGTGTGTTTGAGGAAAAATCTTATCCTTCTGTGACACTCAAAAAAATAGGTGCAGCAAATATTGTGATTTCAAGTGATTTGAAAAGGGCTGTTGAGTCTGCGAAGTATTTAAGGCCAGATATACCGGTTATTTCATACCCTTTATTCCGAGAAACAACATTACCCATTCCATTAGTAAAATTAGGGGGAATAAAATTAAAGGCAAGTATTTGGGCAGTGATTTTCCGGAGCTTATGGTTCTGCGGTTATTCAAGTGGGTGCGAATCTTTAAAAGAAGCGGGTATGAGGGCTGAAAAGGCTGCGGATTTTTTAATTAAGAGTGCAAAAGAGCATCATAACGCAGTGTTGGTGGGACATGGTTTTTTTAATATGCTGGTTGGAAAAGAACTCAAAAAAAGGGGGTGGAATGGAAAGAAGAAAACAAACTTTAAACATTGGAATTCTATAACTTATACTTTTTTTAATTAGTGCTATACGGGAAGAAACTCTCAAAAAAAATGATTCAGTTAATTTCATGACTATTAACCAATAGCACCCTTTCATAAAAAAAGCCTGCACTTTTTGGCAGGTGCAAGCTTTTGGTCAGATATTAATAGCCGGTTTTTTTTATTTTTCATCCGTAATAACGAGTATTTTCCCGTTTTTCACATCGTCTTCATAAGACTTTGCTTCTTTCTCTTCGACTCCCATGTCCTGTAAGGTATCTGCCAGTCCGCCTGATTTTGAAGCAAGTCCTGCTGCAGCTCCTCCAATTGTGGCGAAGATAGGGCCCGCTGCAAGAAGCGGCCCAATGCCGGTCATTAAAAAGGTGTCCATTCCTACAAAAAATCCTGTTAAGCCGATTGCACCTCCAGCCGCCACTCCTGTCATCATCCCGTCCTTCCCTTTTGCAGAAACCTTTTCTGCTTCAGGTTCAAGTTCGTCTAATTTTTTCATATCTTTTGCAACGACTGATATTTCATCCTCTGTATATCCGGAATTTTTTAATTTTTCAATAGCGGCAATTGCCTGCTCTTCATTTTCATATGCCCCAATAATTTTTTTTACCATGACTTTCTCTCCTTTGAGTGTGTAATCTATTATGTTATTACCCTTTTGAAGTTGGAATTAATCACTAAAAGCCATCCATTCTGCTGTTGTACAAAAAATAGACCCTTTTCCAGAAGAAAAGGGTCTATTTACAGTTTATTTTGCCAGAAATATTTTTACGCTTCAGTTTCAAGATTCATCGCAGGACCGAAGAATTCAAAATGAATTTTTTCTCCTGGAACACCAATCTGTTTTAAATTAGAAATCATTGCGCGCAAGAAAGGAACCGGGCCGCAAATATAATAATCGGCATCTTTTAAGAACGCATTTTCTTCTAGCCAGGCAGCATCAATATAACCTTGTTTGCTGAAGAATCGGTTTTGCTTATCTTCTTCAGAAGGATTTTCGTAAACGTATGACAAGGAAACATGATCCATTGTTTCAGAAAGAGACTGCAGCTCTTCTGTAAATGCCTGCAATTTACCGTTTCTTGATGCATGGACAAATGCAGTTTTACGGTCTGGAGCATTCTTGGCAATGCTGTTTATCATGCTCATGAAAGGTGTGATTCCAACTCCGCCGCTTAAAAGTACAACCGGAGTCTGATGATCATTTAAAGTGAAATCGCCTGCTGGAGCCGTTATTTCAATGGTATCGCCAATATTCCTGTTTTTATGCATTTCATTTGAAACCATTCCTTCAGGTGTGTTCGGTTCACTTTCTTTTTTGACAGAAATGCGGAAATATGGAAGCCCGGGTGCAGCAGATAAGCTATATTGACGGTTAAACAAGTATTGTTCTCCCGGTATGGAAATTCTGATAGTAATATATTGTCCCGGCTTGAACACAGGCAATTGTGAGCCATCTGCAGGCTGCAGGTAAAATGATGTAATTACATCGCTTTCCTTCACTTTTTCGATGATTTTGAATTCCTTATACTCTTTCCATCCTCCAGGCTGTTTTGCGGCTTCCTTGTACATATTATCTTCGATGTCAATGAATACCTGGGCAATGACGCCATATGCCTCACCCCATGCACCGATGATTTCATCAGTTGCCGCTTCTCCAAGCACTTCTTTAATAGCCCCAAGCAAATGCTCTCCTACAATCGGATAATGCTCAGGTTTTATTGCTAAACTGCGGTGTTTTTGGGAAATCTGTGTAACTACAGGAATGATTGTTTCTAATTTATCAATATATTTAGCAGCTGCAAGTACTGTATTTGCCAATGCGGTTTGCTGGCGTCCTTGTTTCTGGTTTGTTCCATTAAAAATGTTTAAAAGCTCTGGGTGTGCTTCAAAAAGATTTTTATAAAACGCAGTCGTTATTGCTGTACCGTGAACTTCTAACACGGGAACAGTGGATTTGATGATGTCAATGGTTTTTTGGGCTAGCATATACAATCCCTCTTTTTTAATAAGTATTTTAAATACATGTTTATGATAGCTTTTAAATATCCGAAAAGCAATATTATAAATACATCTTTTTCCCTTTTGAACATCAACGTTTAAAATTTGTTCACATTTATGCTATGATTATGATAATAGAGATTGTGAGGGAACATTATGCGCTTAACGAACTACTCGGATTACTCCATACGGGTATTAATATATTTAGCGACAAACCAGAACCATAAGCTTGTAAATATCAAAGAAATAGCTGAGGTATACGGCATTTCAAAAAATCATTTAATGAAAATCATCTACAATCTTGGGAAGCTCGGATATATAGAAACCATCCGGGGCAGAAATGGCGGCATCAGACTGGCAAAGTCACCTGCCGAGATCAACATCGGCGAGATCATCCGTAAAACAGAGGAAGACTTTTATTTAGTTGAATGTTTTCAAAACCATAGCGAAAATTGTACCATAGCACCTGTCTGCTCCTTAAAATATGTGTTTAATAAGGCGCTTGAATCCTTCCTGCAGGTGCTCGACGGATATAGCCTTGAAGATGTCACAGAAAACAGTCCGATGCTCCGCGATTACTTTGAAATGTACGGAGCGAATAGACCAGGACGTACTGATTTATCCACATAACCTAAATGAAGATCGCGAAGAAAAATCGCAATTTGGATATTCTTTTATTTTGAAATAAACAAAAAAAGCCAGAAGCCGGGGTTTCCCGGCTTCTGGCTTTTCTTTGGGCATTATTCACTCAGTACCCTTTCAATCTTAATTTCCCTCTCCTTATTCAGGTCAATGATGTCTTCGCCGGATTTTACCAGGGAATGAATGGGATCATAAGGATTGATCATAATAATCTGCCCCTGGATCTTATTGCTTAGCATGACTTGCTTTCCAACAAGAGAATCCATAATTTTATTCAAAAATACAAGGAGGATGGACGGATCGAACTTTCCGAACGCATCCTCATTCATTTGCCTGATAACATGATAAAAAGGAATGGCTTCATGATATACACGGTCAGAAGACATCGCATGAAATACATCAGCCACCGCAACGATCTTGGCAAAATAATTTGTATTTTTTCCTTTTAGCCGGAAGGGATACCCTTCCCCGTTTTCCCTTTCATGGTGCGATAAAGCAGTAAGAGGTATCGATGGCGGGATGCCTGGGACCTTTTTAAGCAGCTCATAGCCGTAGACGGTATGAAGCTTTACTTCTTCGTATTCCTTTTCCGAAAGTTTGCCTGGTTTATGAAGGATATGGCTTTTAATCTTGGTTTTTCCGATATCATGCAGGGTAGAAGCAAGCGTAAGTTCTGTCAGTGCCTCTCCTGTTAATCCCAGCCATTTTCCAATATAGGTTGAAATGATGCCTACACAAATATTATGCCTGTAAGTGTATTCATCCTTCTCAAGCATCTCCTTGAAAAGGTAATAAATATGCGGAATTTCTGCTGCCTTAGTGATGGTAGGAATGATGGCATGGTTTATTTCCTGCAGAGGAACAGTTTCGGTACGCTGTACATAATGAAAAATTTCACTGATTTGCTTTGAAGCTGTTTCAATTTCCATTGATATTTCAGCAATTTTCTCTTTCGCATTTCTGTTATCCATTTTTGTATCCAATAATGGATAATACCTGTACTCTTTATTTTTCTTAAGCTGCAGAATCATTGTATCAATATCCGGTATAGTAAGAGGCGGATTCATTCGGTTAAATTCGGATGCCATCTTCATTCCCAACCCTTTTCCATATAATTCTCTTTTTTTACAATAATAACAAATTTTATTATTTTTTGTAAGGGAAATTATAGGAAGCTGTACAGATTAAAGATTATTTTTCAGCCTGCTTCCTGCCTTTTGAAGTTGTTCTCCTACCGTGCATTGTGAAATGCAGAATTTATGGGCATAGCCCCTGCCTCTTTCTTTTCTGAACTGTTTATATACAAAACAATCCTTGCAGTAAGAAACAAGGATTTCATCCACATCGTCAAACACTTTTTTTCTATCCATACCGCTTCTCCTTTTTATTTTAGGCTCTGTTTTGTATGCTGATTTTAAAGCGCTTATGTTCGCGCTTCACGCCTTCCTCTGCTTCCATGATACAATCAGCTTATACTTTAACAGGGCCTTATTATAAAGCGAGCCTGGAACTAATGCTCTCGCCTTTAAGTGCAAGAGTTGCAAGTTTATCAGCCTCATGATTTTCTTTTCTTGGAATATGTTCATACTCTGGCTTAATGCCGAGCTTGTTTAATTTATCTTCAATTCTGTCAAACCACTTGCCTATAACGTCATCAAAGCAAGGCCATTCTCCTTTAAGCTGATTGATTACTACCTGGGAGTCTCCTTTAATGGTGCACTTCTGATGATGCACACCAAGCTCCTCAAGCATGTTAACGGCTTCCATCAGCGCTGCCGATTCGGCTTCATTGTTCGATTGCAGTTCATGAAAAAGACGGTTTGAACGGAGCCTCATTTCTTTTTTTCCTTGTGTATAATATATCACCACACCGATTCCGGATAACCCATTTTCTTTTTGAAATCCTCCATCAAAATAAACCGTGGCATCCTGCGGCTCTGCGGCTGTTTCTTCAAGAAGCTTTGTAAGCTCTTTCCTGGTCCAGACCGTCCCGATTTCATCCTGGAACTCGATATGCTTCAGCCTGCCGGATTTTTCAAGATCCATCGCGATAATTAAAGCCTGCTTTGCATCCACCCAGTCTGAAGTAAATGTGGCGGATGGCTTTTTTGCCGCACCGTAAGTCCATTGCATAATGACCTTCATGATTTTTCATCTCCATTTCCCTTTACGGATGAAGTGCCCGTTTGGAATGTGATTCCTCTAAAGGCGGATTTATAAACTTTTTATATTTTATCCCCATTTTACAGATTAAAGTCTATAATTTACATGTGGAACTGCAATCCTCTTATGGAGCTGTTTTTAATGACATGGAAGTTTACCGCAAACTGGCAAAAAGCAGCTACAGGATGATTCACTCTATTTTCTCATAGTTATATGGATTCTTTCCAACAATATAATCAAAAAAGAAGGCTTAATAGAGGATAAAGGAAGGAGAAAAGCATGATAGAAGTATACATCGACGGAGCAAGCGCTGGCAACCCGGGCCCAAGCGGCGCCGGAATCTTTATAAATAATAACGGAACAATTGAAAGGCATGCCATTCCGCTTGGCGAAATGGAAAATCACGAGGCAGAGTACCATGCACTTATAGAGGGGTTAAAAATCTGCTGTTCAAAAGGATTCCGCACTGTTTCGTTCAGGACTGATTCGCAGCTAATAAACAGCGCGATGGAAAAAGAATTTGCAAAAAACAAGCGATATGCGCCACTGCTGGAGGAAGCTTTGAAATTGACCAGGGAGCTGGATTTATTTTTTATAAAATGGATTCCAAGCATAGAAAATAAATCTGCTGATGAACTTGCAAGAAGAGCCATCCGCCTTAATCCGAGGGATAGTTAAATGAATAAAAACACGCTTGCAGATATCGTCTTATTATTTGTTGTGTTTGTTTGGGGCGCCACTTTTGTTATGGTCCAAAACGCCATTTCTTTTTTGGATCCTTTCACTTTTAACAGCATCCGTTTTTTTGCGGCTTTTATCATCCTCCTAATAAGTTATCTTGCACTGAATAGAAAACGGCCAGCAGTCTGGACGAAATCATTATTCTTATCAGGCAGCAAAATAGGCATCTGGCTTTTTTTAGGTTACGCATTTCAAACATATGGCCTGCTTTATACAACACCATCAAAAGCAGGGTTTCTTACAGGGCTTAGCGTTATCATGGTGCCGGTATTTTCTCTTTTGCTGCTCAAGCAAAGGCTCTCCAGAAATACAGTTATTGGAGCCGTTTCAGCCGCAGCAGGGCTATATTTAATGACCGCTTCAGGACAATCATCCTTTAATGCTGGAGATTTCCTGGTTTTTCTCTGTGCAGTAAGCTTCGCCATGCAAATCATCGCGAAAGCCAAATATGCCAGACTTCATCCGGCACTTCCGCTTACAATGATACAAGTATTAACAACGGCGTTTCTTTCAGCTCTATCCAGCCTGATGTTTAAAGGATCATCACATGCCTTAAATCCGGCTATTTTCTTAAAAACAGACGTATGGACGGCATTGATGGTTTGCGCGATACTTGCCACTGCATTTGCTTTTTTTGCACAGACATATTTCCAGGCCTATACATCTCCAACTCGTGTGGCACTTATCTTTGCCATGGAGCCAGTCTTTGCTGCAGCCACATCCTTCATTGTTACAGGAGAAAAGTTAACCGTCATTTCCCTTCTTGGATGCATCCTTATCCTGCTGGGAATGGTCGCTGCAGAACTCCCTGCCAAATCACCAGCCTCAAAAGCGGTATAAAAAGCGGAAGCGCCTGGTCAGCTTGCGAAGCAAATAGGGTTTTGGCCCAGAAGGCGTACTTTGCCTTCAGGGGACAAAACATCTTTTGCACAGCAAGCTAGGCGCTGGAGCTAGATTGATAAAAACGGTATCCACCTGGACAGCAGGAGCTGGATTATTAAACAAGCCACTGAAAAAGTCTTTAGCTTTCCGGTTGATCTCCACTGCAGGATGCTTCGTTTTCCGCTGAGCATCCTTTAAGCCTCCTTGACGCTTGCCTCTCGGGGTCTCACCTAATATATAATGCTATGTTAAGGGAAAAGGTTGATGATATTATGGAACCGGCTTCGAATGCAACTTTTTTTTAAAACGTGATTAGTGCAGTTTCTTTTGAACATTGTTGAAAATCTGGTTATATATAACTTCAAATAATTGTGCATAAGAAACTGTATTTGAATATGAACGAAATAAAGAAAAACGTCCCCAAACTTTTATTTAAAGTTTTAGTGAAGGAATATGTTGGAATCCCTTGCACGTTTCATTTAAAGACGAATAGAGCCATAATGATGTCGACCTTCAAAAAGAAATGCAATAATACTCTCATAATAAGGTATAAATTTTTTTTGTTCGATTAGCTTTAAATTTCCTCTTTAGAAGCCCATTTTGCTGCTTGTACCTCTTCGGCCTGCAGCCTCAATTCATTCAAATTAAAGTCATATTCAATTAAATAATAATCATCAAAGCCACGTTCAAAGTTAATAGTAAATTGTGGACGCTTCTTCTCAAAGTTATAGTGAATCCCCAACTCCTCGAATAACTCTCTTGAAGCAGCCTGCTGACTTGTCTCGCCTGCAATTGCGCTGCCGCCACAAGTGATATCCCAAAGGTTCGGCCACCCTTGCTTAAAGGGCTGACGTTGCTGAATGAGCATTTCTCCTTTTGAATTAAATAAACATACGTGTACTACTAAATGAAACTCGTCTGGTGTCATTTCATCTCCACGAGTTATTTGTTTCTCTATTGTTTTACGATGCTTATCATATAAATCCCACTTTTCCATTGCTAAACTCCTTATGTATATTTTTGTGACAAGAATACCATTGTACTATAAAATAAATTAATAATTTTGATAATTTTCTTAAAGCCACAAGTAATAACCAACTCATCAAATATTAGATTCGTCTATTTATATTAAACGGTTCCAATGAAGCCAATACAATTATAAATCAAGCCTTGTCCTTATAAGGATATCTATTGTCTCATCATGGCAAAGGGATCAGATAGCGCAGATAATTATCCCTGCGAGTCAACCGCTGTTAATGAAGTGTAATATGTGCCAAGTAATGATATGAGGAAAGGCAAAAACAGTGTAAAAAGAATGAACACATACAAAAAGCCGTACTTATTCCTTAAGAATAAGTACGGCTTTTTGTATGGTCTGCCAATTATGCAGATTCTTAGCTGTTTCCCGGGGCATATGGATTTTTTCAG
>NZ_MLYQ01000124.1:0-8761 GCF_001866725.1 Bacillus sp. MUM 13 | reverse complement strand
TGCGGGGTCTCACCTTCCCGCTAATCTAAGCAGGAGTCTCGCACTTACGCTCCAATCAACCAGATTTAACAATAGGGTAGCCTTGCAGAACTCATTAAAAGACAACTATCTTTAAGAAAAGGGCCATTAAATATGAAGATAAAAACAAGATTAATAAAGCATCATATTTAAACAAGCCTTTTTTAATCTTGGCAGGTTAGAGAAAAAGGACGATTTAGCAACCGGCCGTACAATGGATTTCAAAATATTCAATAGCAGCAAAATTTACGAAACAGCGCCAAAAGAAATACTCTTTAGAACTCAAAAAAAAGAAAAGCACATGGCTTTTCTAAAGTACATTCCATTCTTTAAGTATTTGTTTCACATTTTTCAATGTTTCTTTGAGGTCTCCGTTATTGTCTACAACTGCGTCTGCCAATTTCTTTTTCTCAACGAGCGGCATTTGTGAAGAAATCCTCGCAAGGGCGTCTTGTTCGGATAAAGCATTCCGCTTTATCAGGCGTTCTTTTTGAACGTCTTCGTCCACATAAACGAGCAGTGTTTTATCTGTCATGTAGGTAAGCTTGCTTTCAAACAGCAAGGGGATATCCATGAAAACAGCCTTTTCCCCTTCATGGAATGCCTTTTCTTTTTGTTCAGTCATCCTCTTTCTGACAGCAGGGTGGACAATGCTGTTCAGCAGGAGCCTTTTTTCCTCATTATGAAAAATTATGGCCCCTAGCTTAGACCGGTCAATGGTCAAATCCTCAAGCAAGAGGTCATCACCAAACGCCTGAACAATTTTTTCATAGGCTTCCCTTCCAGGCTCGACAACCTCCCGGGAAGCAATATCTGCATCAATGACGGGAAATCCCAATTCTTCTTTTATATACTGGCTTACACTGCTTTTACCGCTTGCAATGCCTCCAGTGATTCCAATTACCTGCCCCATAAAAAAAGACTCCTTTTTGCCTCAATAAAATTTTATTATGCCAATAATAATCAGCAGCACACCCGGCAAAAATGTCAATTTCTGAACAAGCCTGTTAGCGGACAAAACCTTTCCGCTCTGGAGGCCCATCCAAATAAATAAAGAACTCATGGCAGCAATGGCAAGAGCGAGTATGAAAGGGGGAATCCCAATCATTGCGGCTCCGATTCCTGCACCAAATGCATCGAGTGAAAGGGCAAATCCCAATACCAGTGCTTCCACCCCGTTAATGGTTCCCGATTTATCAAAATCCGCCGTTTGGGGTTTTTGCAGAATATTAATAGCAACACCAAGTGATTTGATTTCAAAATTAAATATAATTTTTTCTGTCAGCATTTCTTCGTGATTTTGTTTTGCTGGCCTAAAAAACTGAAAAAGAATCCACATGCCAAGGATGATTAAGATAACGCCCCCAGTTTTGGCAGCAGCCTCGGGAGAAACCAGCCTGCTGATAAAGTCCCCAATCATCATAGCGATGCCGAGGCTCAAAGCTGAGCAGCAGGATATGACCGCTATGGATCTAAAAGGAATCTTCATTTTTCTGATTCCAAATGTCATACCGACCCCAAATCCGTCGATACTTACCGCAAAAGCAAGAAATAGTATTTGTAGCCACATCGGAAAAAGTGCCCCTTCCTATCAGATTGCTACGATAGTATATGGAAATGGCAAATCCGATGTGTTTTTAATTAATTAGGGATTCAGTCCTGAAGTTTTTGGCAGGAAGGGCAGATATGTGTCCCCCTGCCGCCTACTGTAAGCTTTACAATCTCTGTTCCGCAGCGTTTGCATGCTTCCCCTTTTTTGCCGTACACATACAGCTCCAGCTGAAACATCCCCATTTCTCCCTGGGAGTTCAAATAGGTTCGAATGGTACTCCCGCCTTTTTCTACAGCCTGTGATAACGTATCGAAAATTTCCTGGCGGAGCACTTTTATTTCTGCTTCATTCAGTGAAGAAGCGATCCGCTCAGGATGGATTCCTGCCCGGAATAATGCTTCATCCACATAAATATTGCCAATGCCGACTACAACTGATTGATCCAGAAGCACCGGCTTGATTTTCCTGCTGGTTTTAAGCAGGCGGCTCTTCAGATACTCTGCTGTAAATTCTTTTGAAAAAGGCTCAGGTCCAAGGTGCATAAGCGGCTGCTGTGATTCTTCCTCGCCTTTGCTGAATAAGTGCATGGTCCCAAATTTTCGGACATCGCGGTAGCGAAGCTCGGTTCCGTCTCGGAATGAGAAAATGACATGTGTATGCTTGTCATAGGGAGTATCCTTTTCCTGCAGAGCATACTTTCCCTCCATCCGGAGATGTGAAACCATTGCATAATCATCCAGATAAAAAATCAAAAATTTGCCGCGCCGCCCAATTCCGTGAATGGTTTGCCCCATCAGTGCATCACGGAATTGTTCAGGCTGGGCAGGAGACTTAATGATGTTCGGCCAAAAAATTGATACGTCTTTAATTTCTTTGCCAATGACCAGGCTTTCCAAGGTCCGCCTCACTGTTTCTACTTCCGGCAGTTCTGGCATCTTTCCGCCTCCTTTTTAAGTAAACCCCAATGGAGGTTTTGCTTTATTTAGCATCAAACCAGGTCGGCCCGTATGCGTAATCTACCTTCAGGGGCACATCCAGCTCGATTGCCCGCTCCATTTCTTCAGGAACTATTTTAAGCAGTATGTCCAATTCTTCCCGGGGAGCTTCGAATATCAATTCATCGTGCACCTGGAGCAGCATTCTTGTTTGCAGCTTCTCCTGTTTAAGGCGGCCGCTCATATTAATCATAGCAAGCTTGATGATATCGGCTGCACTGCCCTGTATCGGCGTATTCATGGCCGTCCGCTCAGCAAAGCTTCTTAAGTTAAAGTTCCGGCTTGTTATTTCCGGGATATAGCGCCGGCGCTGAAGCAGAGTGGTGACATATCCAGCCTGCTTGGCATCTGCCACGCTTTCCTTCATATATTCTTCCACGCCCGGAAAGCTTCTCAGATATTGCTCGATGAACTGTGCGGCTTCTTTTCTCGAGATGTTCAGGCTCTGCGATAATCCATAATCGCTGATTCCATAAACGATGCCAAAGTTGACTGCCTTTGCCTGCCTTCTCATATTGGAAGTCACTTCATCCTTCCCTACATGGAACACATCCATCGCAGTTTTTGTATGGATATCCATATCACTCCGGAAGGCCTCAATAAGACCGGAATCCTTCGCGATATGTGCCAGGACCCGCAGCTCAATCTGCGAATAATCCGCAGCGAAAATGATCCAGTCCTTTTCAGAAGGAATAAAAGCCTGTCTGATTTTCCTGCCTTCTTCAAGGCGGATTGGAATGTTCTGCAGATTCGGGTCTGTAGAACTGAGCCGCCCTGTTTGTGTCAGCGCCTGATTAAAGCGTGTGTGCACTTTATCCGTTTTTTCGTCCGCCACTTTAAGGAGCCCCTCAATATACGTAGACTGAAGTTTGCCGAGCTGTCGGTAGTGAAGAATTTCCCGGACTACTTCATGCTTTGATTCCAGCTTTTCCAGCACATCAGCAGAAGTGGAATACCCTGTTTTCGTTTTTTTGATCACAGGCAGGCCCAGTTTTTCGAATAAAATGACACCAAGCTGTTTCGGGGAATTAATATTAAACGCCACACCTGCGGCCAGGAAAATTTTTTCTTCAATGGCTTTTAAGCGGCCTGCCAATTCTTTGCCCGTCTCCCTTAGCCTGCCCACATCCACCTTAATCCCCTGAAACTCCATGTCAGCTAAAATAAGGGACAATGGCAATTCGAGCTCCGTCAGCAATTCATATTGGCTGTTTTGCTGCAGCGCATGGATCATTTTATCTTTTAGATCCATTATCGCCTTTGCTTTCCGGGCAATATGGACATGAAGTTCTTTTTCTTCCGGAATGGCCCTTTTCGCCCCTTTTCCGTAAAATACTTCATCGGATTGCAGAGGACTTCCATTTTGCACCTTCACTATGTCTGAGACACCATTTGCAGATTCAGATGGGTTCAGGATATAGGAGGCAAGAAATAAATCAAAATCAATGCCCTTTAACTCAATGCCCTTCAGTTTGAGGGAAACAACAGAACGTTTGGCATCATATACGGATTTTTTCTTCGTATCATCTTCAGCCCATTTTTTAAACACATCAGAAGCAGCTGCAGTATCTGCAGAAAAACTGAAATTTCCGGCTTCATTTGACAGTGCCATACCGATAATTTCTCCGTGGAAATAGTTATCTTCAAGTATTTCGATATAAAGGGCACTCTCTTCAGTCAGCATATCTTCTGTTATTTCCGTTACAGAATCTGCATTGATTTCTTCCTGTTCCACTTCTTCACCCGGGACTGCCGCGTCCATCTTATCAAGAAGCGTCTGAAACCCAAGGTCTTTATAAAGGGCTATGACCTTGCCCGTGTCCATTCCTTCATAAGCGGTATCCTCTAGTGTAATTTCTATCGGAGCTTCCCTTGTAATCGTAGCAAGCTCCTTGCTCAAGACGGCAAGATCTTTATGCTCCTCGATTTTTTCCTTCAGCTTGGCCCCGCTCACTTCATCAATGGACTGTATCAGGTTTTCCACTGTTCCAAACTGATGAAGCAGTTTAAGCGCTGTTTTTTCTCCTACACCCGGAATTCCCGGGATATTATCTGAAGAGTCTCCCATAAGCCCTTTCATATCTACAATCTGGATTGGAGTCAGTCCATACTTTTCTTTAATATGCGAGGGAGTATATTCTTCAATTTCAGTGATTCCCTTTTTCGTGATATTTACTGTTGTCGTCTCTGAAGAAAGCTGTGTTAAATCCTTGTCCCCGGATATTACCTTCACCTCATAGCCTTCTTGTTCGGCCCGAAGAGAAAGTGTCCCGATGATATCATCCGCCTCGTAGTTCTCCAGCTCATAGCGGGCTATCTTATAAGAATCAAGCAGCTCGCGGATCAGAGGGAACTGTTCGGACAGCTCCGGAGGCGTTTTCTGCCTGCCTCCCTTATACTCCTTATATGATGCATGCCTGAATGTGGTTTTTCCTGCATCAAACGCAACAAGCAAATGTGTCGGCTTTTCTTCTTGCAGTATCCGGTTGAGCATCATCGTAAAACCGTATATTGAATTTGTATGTATGCCTTTATCATTATTTAAAAGCGGCAATGCAAAAAAAGCACGGTATGCTATGCTGTTTCCATCGATTAACACCAATTTTTTATCCAAATCCGCACCCTCCTAGTTAACAGCCATAACGCGTTTTAAAAAAAGTCCCAAACAGTAAAAGCCGTTATATTCTTTCCTATATTCTAACACGAGAATAATAGGAAAGAAAAATAACGGCACAGCAGAAGCACAAGGCTTCCCTTTATTTATTTTTAAGGCTGTTTTCTTAAACATTGCTGCTATGAAACAAGGTGGTTGATTTCCGCTCCAGGATGCTCGCTTTCCGCGGGGCAGGCGGTGAGCCTCCTCGGCTGCGCCTGTGGGGTCTCACCTACCCGCAAATCCCGCAGGAGTCTCGCACCTTACGCTACAATCAACCTGACTTAACAATGGGATTGCCACACATAACAAGTTAAAAAAACAACATTCTTTAAGAAATGAGCCATTTTAATAATGATGTCCGGCTGCATACCATGACTCACTATGTTAAAGATTAATTATTTTACACTAAATGGTTCGTAAATAGGATAAATCATTGTTTGGAAAAAGCAGGAACGGGGTCTTGTCCCTGCTTTTTCCGGCTCCTTGGATGAAGGGGTTTACACTAGTAATTGTAGTACTTTTTTATTAAGAAAGATTAGCTGTATTGTAAAGTACTTGTAAATTCCCATCATCCGCAAAAGGCCTTTCATATCAATCGTTTTTTTAATGTCACAGTGAAAGCTGTGCCTTTGCCCGGTTCGCTTTGCACACTGATTTTTCCTTTATGGACTTCCACGATATGCTTTACAATCGCAAGCCCAAGACCGGTGCCGCCGGAATTTCGGCTCCTTGCCCTGTCGACCCGGTAAAACCGCTCGAAAATTCTCGGAAGCTCATCCTTTTCGATTCCGATTCCATTATCCCTGACTGTCACATGAACCGAATCCGCTGATTCAGCGAGATTAACACTTATCTTTCCACCGGCCGCTGTATAGTTTAAGCCATTTGTAATCAGATTGATGAAAATCTGCTTCACTCTATGGGAATCCCCTTCAATAACTGCCGGTTTATCAGGCATATTCAGTTCAATGGTGATATTTTTCTCTGAAGCCTTGAAGTGAAGAATATCACATGTTTCTTTTAAAATCACAGACAAATCAAAGCATTGAATATCAAGGACAAATTCCTGCTGCTCCATTTTCGATAAATCAAGCAGCTCCTGGATAAGTGCCTGCAGCCGGTCGCTTTCCTTAAGGATAATCATCAGGAAATTCTGCAGCGTTTCTTTATCTTCCAAGGCACCATCCAGCAATGTTTCTGAAAACCCCTTTATCGAGGTGATCGGCGTTTTCAGTTCATGGGAAACATTGGCAACAAAGTCCTTGCGCATCTGTTCAAGCTTCTTAAGCTCTGTAATGTCATGAAAAACAACCAAAATCCCTTTCCATTCATCGTTATTGCCAATGATGGGTGCCCCGTACACTTCAAAGTGCTTCCTTTCAAGCATCAATGGAATGTGGAGCTGCCTCTTGATGCTCTTCTCCGTAATGAAAATTTCTTCAATAAGCGCAATGATTTCTTTATGCCGGACTACTTCATAGTAAACCCGGAAAAGAAAGGAAGATGCTTCAACCTGGAACAATTCTTTATATTCCCTGTTTATCAGGGTGATGTACCCCTTATTGTCAATCAGAAGGACGCCGCTGCCGATGTTTTCAATCAATGTTTCGAGCCGGTCCTGGTGCATTTCCCTCGCTATCTCCATTTCCTGGAGATTTCGCGCAAGGATATTCAACGATGTGCTCAGCATTCCTGTTTCATCCGAATGCTCCTCATATGTACGCGCCCTGTAATTGCCCTTCGCCAGTTCAATCGCCGTATTTGTGGCCGCTTCTATTGGTTTAGTATACCGGGAAGCGATTTTGGCTCCAAGCATAATAATAATGATAAGTGAAGCACCGAGGCTTGCTGAGAGAATTTGCCACATCGATCTGTTAACCTTCTTAATGGCTTCGATTTCATTGCTTAAAACTGCATAGCCTTCTATCTTATGGTCTCTTTTAATGGCTTTCCAATAATAATGCAGATCCTTTTCGCCCTCCACCGTTTCAAACCCTTCACCCCTATCGCTGCCTTCCTTATGGGCAATGCTTTTCAGAAGAGCCTCATGCCTTCCCGGATTTGTTTTCCGGTTTGCATTGCTGTCAAAAAGGATGCTTCCAGTTTCAGAAATAATCGTGAAATTAGAATCAAGCAATGATTTAAGGTCATTTGTTTTATTAAAAGCCAGAAACGAGGTAATTCCGCCGTTTTGTTCAATATAATTGGAAATGAAAACTGTTTCCTTCTGAAGGCGTTCATTAAAGGTATTAACATAATAGCTTTTAAACAGCTGGCCCAAGAGCAGGCCCGCTGCAATCAGGACAATCATGATTAAAGTAATTAAGGCAAACAAAAGCCTTGTCCTGAATTTATTCATTCGTCTTTAGGCTCCTCCAGTTTATAGCCCAGTCCGCGAATGGTTTTAATATATAAGGGTTTCTTGGAATTACTTTCAATTTTCTCACGCAGATGGCTGATATGCACATCAACAATCCGAGTGTCCCCTGCAAAATCATAGTTCCAGACCGCGCTAAGCAGCTGATCCCGTGTGAGCACTCTTCCTTTATGCTTAGCCAGGTACATCAGCAATTCAAACTCCTTAGGAGTCAGCTCCAGCAGATTTCCATCAAAAAATGCTTCATAGCGTTCAGGATATATTTTCAAACCGCCAAGTTTAATGAGCTCATCATCACTGTTATCTTCTTCGGCTTTTTCAGGCTGAAACTGCGACCGCCTCAAAATGGCTTTTATCCTTGCTACGACTTCCCGCGGGCTGAAAGGCTTTGTCATATAATCATCAGCGCCAAGCTCAAGGCCAAGCACTTTATCAAATTCATCATCTTTTGCTGTAAGCATCAAAATTGGAGTCATGACTTTTTGCTGCCGCAGCTCCTTGCAAACTTCTATTCCATCAAGCTTCGGCAGCATCAAATCAAGTACAATCAGCTCGGGCTTCTCCTCAATGGCAAGCTTCAGGCCTTCTTCTCCGTCAATCGCTGTCACCACTGAATATCCTGCCTGTTCCAGATTGTATTGCAGCAGAGTCAATATTGATTTTTCATCATCTACTACGAGAATTTTCTTTATCATGTCATCCTCCTGAGTATGTATTACCCCTGCCCAAGTCTCGAGCCTATCATCCACCTTCATTATAAAGAAAAAAACCGAGAAGGAAAACGCTAATTTAGGATATCCAAAATTTCTTTGCCCTATTAATGAAATACAGTGCCTTTCAGACCAATAAATATGAATAGTAAAATACGAGTTCATCTAAAGAGAACATAGAGAGAAACTGCCGATTAACCGCCTGTTTCGAATGGATGAAAGCAAAAGGCAGTTTTCGAAAGCTTGCTGCTATGAAACATGTGGCTGACTTAACTATGTAATCGCCCTCAAGAAAACATTAAATGGAAAAACAGCAATCTATAAAAAAAGCTCTTTGTTTTAAGAATGCTGTTTTTTAATAAGTTCTACGAGGCAACCCCATTGTTAAGCCAGGTTGATTGGAGCGGAAGGTGCGAGACTCCTGCGGGATTAGCGGGAAGGTGAGACCCCGCA
>NZ_MLYQ01000123.1:0-1690 GCF_001866725.1 Bacillus sp. MUM 13 | reverse complement strand
GAGGCCACTGAAAAAGTCCACTCTGTTAAATTAGGTAGTATAAAGTTCGAGCAATCGAACTTTATACTGCCTTTTTGCTTTATAATTAAAGATAGAAAATGTATGTAGGTGATTTCCAGAATGATTTCAAAACAAGAAACTCTAAATCTTAGTCCATTTATGGCAATTTATGATATTGTCGTTCCCAAAGATAATATGCTTCGTCAAATTAGTGAACTTGTTGACTTCTCTTTCATTTTACAAGAATTAAAGGATAAATATTGTCTTGATAATGGTCGTAATGCAGTGCCGCCGATTCGGATGTTTAAATATTTACTTCTAAAATCCATATTTGACTTATCTGATGTAGATGTAGTAGAACGTTCAAGATATGACATGTCGTTTAAATTTTTTCTAGATATGGTACCTGACGATCCTGTAATCGATCCTAGTTCATTGACGAAATTTCGGAAGCTCCGTCTTCAAGATGTGGGTTTATTAG
Source organism: Bacillus sp. MUM 13 (assembly GCF_001866725.1). Taxonomy (NCBI): domain Bacteria; kingdom Bacillati; phylum Bacillota; class Bacilli; order Caryophanales; family Bacillaceae; genus Bacillus; species Bacillus sp. MUM 13. The sequence goes on along the minus strand of NZ_MLYQ01000123.1, from coordinate 1,209 downwards.
ATATGCTCATTGGCAAGACAGTAGAGATTGCCATAGAAAAAGAAATCATTAAAAGTAAAACAATAATCGTGGATGCCACACATACAAAAGCACGATATAATCAAAAATCACCAAAAGAATTTTTACAAGAGAAATCAAAAAAATTAAGAAAAGCTGTCTATCAAATAGACGAGTCAATAAAACAAAAATTCCCACCCAAACCTACTTCTAACGAAGTAAAAGAAGAACTGGATTACTGTCTTCAAGTTATCAATGTAGTTGAATCCCAACCGCAAATTGAGGCTATTCCAGCTGTAAAGGAAAAATTAAATGTCTTAAAAGAAATAGTTGAAGATTTTGAGGATAAGCTAAGCTATTCAACTGATCCCGATGCACGTGTTGGACATAAATCATCTGACTCTTCTTTCTTTGGGTTTAAAACACATATTGCGATGACTGATGAACGTATTATTACAGCTGCGGTTGTGACCACTGGAGAAAAAAGTGACGGAAAGTACCTTAAGGAATTAGTTAAAAAAAGTAAAGATGCAGGCATGGAAATAGATACAGTTATTGGCGATACCGCTTATTCTGAAAAAAACAATATCCAGTTCGCATTAAAAGAAGAATTTCAACTTGTATCTAAACTTAATCCACTAATCACACAAGGTAGGCGTGCCAAAGAAAATGAATTTGAGTTCAATAAAGATGCAGGTATGTATGTGTGCAAAGCCGGCCACATGGCAGTTCGTAAAGCGCGTATAGGGAAGAAAAATCAAAGTAATAACCAACAACAAGTTTATTATTTTGATATTGAGAAATGTAAAATATGTCCTTTCAGTGAAGGTTGCTATAAAAAGGGAGCTAAAAGTAAAACGTATTCTGTTTCAATCAAATCCACAGAACATAAGGAACAGGAAGCATTCCAAAACAGTGAAGAGTTTAAAGAACTCGCACGTTCACGTTACAAAATTGAAGCGAAAAATAGTGAATTAAAACATGGACACGGGTATAATACAGCATTTTCCGCGGGTCTATTTGGTATGGAAATACAAGGTGCAACAACAATATTCGCTGTGAATTTGAAGCGAATTATCTCGCTCTTAAAAGAAAAATAATAGTAAAAGTAAATAAAAACAGGCAGATTCTTGGAAGAAACGAACAAGAACCTGCCTGTTTTTTTTGGAAGTCATATTATTTTTAAAAAAAGTAAGTTTTTCAGTGGCCTCG
>NZ_MLYQ01000122.1:0-21215 GCF_001866725.1 Bacillus sp. MUM 13 | reverse complement strand
ATCCTTTGAATCAGGCGCTTCCGCTTTTTATGTAATCCAGCTGCAGCGCCTAGCTTGCTGTGCAAAAGATGTTTAGTCCTCAGAAGGCAAAGAACCGCCTTCAGAGGACTAAACCCTATTTGCTTCGCAAGCTGACCAGGCGCTTCCGCTTTTTAATGATTCTATTAAAGTTCAAAAAGGAATAGAATGAAAGAGGTAGAACGTATATTAGGAGGCTGGGCAAGCGGCAAGTCTATTAATGGATTCTTATGGCATACTAATCTCCCAAGGAGCAGATTATGAATATACGGACTTACTATGTGAAAACGGCTAAGATATGCTTCCGGACTTCCTGGATTTCTTTGATTATGGCTGCAGCTTTCTTTGCACTGCATCTTTTTGGGGTTTTAACGGGCAATATTCTGGAGATTGAAGCACCCTTCATTCTTTTTAGCATAATAAGCTTTGCCGGTTATAGAGTATACGAAAACAGGGCACAGGGATTGCCAATAGAAGCGGTAACTTCATGCAAGCCGCTGGAGGAGCAAAGGAATTTGCTGGCGGCCTTTATGCCGGCTCCTACATTGAGAGTACTGCTTTTTGAACCGAACGGGGCACTTGCAGGAGAAATAAGAGATATGAACATGAGCTGGTATATGTGGATGATTCCGAATTCTGTTTCCTTGATTTTGCCTAAAAGGTATGGATTGTACAACTCAACGGGAAAACTGCTTGGTATGTATAATTTCGGCTGGGGCCTGCTGAACAAAGTGGTTATGAAAGACGGTGAAGGGCAGCTGATAGGGAGCTTTAAGGAAGTCTGGAAAAAATCCCTTTTCAAAGTGAATGGCATGATTGCTGGTGCGGGCGGGGAAGACTGGATCCCAGTCAGCATCGGCGGGCTGCTCAATGATTTTGAATTAATCACTTGCAGCGGCAAAAAGATTGTGAGGTTTCAAAAAGGCTGGATGCCTATCGAGTGGGGAGAGCGATTCAAGGAGATGAACACTCCCGTTCTCTCATTTAGCGAAGCAGCCGAAATGAAAGAAAAGGTGGCCGTGCTTGGTTTTTGTGCAGCAGTTTTACATCACAGAAAAAATTGAACAAACTATGGATAAGGCTCCTGCTGCATCAACGTGACAGGATGAGGCCCTGCAGAGGGAAGTCGTGGAAGCCTGGCGCACGCCCCGCGGAAAGCATAGCATCCTTGAGCGGAAATCAGCCGCTTGTTCAGGCAGCAGCAAAGTTTACGAAAACAGCCTTAAAAAAGAACTGCATGAATGCATAAATAATTCTTATAAAAAGCAATTTTGTTTGTTTTGTATTATAATGAGCAAGAAAAATACATAGAAAATAGGTGATCTTATGTCTTTATTGGATGAAATATTAGTGTATAACGAAAGATTTGTGGAAGAAGAGGAATATGAAAAGTATAAGGCAGGGAAGCTTCCTGAAAAAAGAATGGTTGTCTTAAGCTGCATGGACACAAGGCTTGTGGAACTGCTTCCTAAGTCCATGAACTTCAAAAACGGAGATGCCAAAGTTATTAAAACTGCGGGTGCGGTTGTTTCCCATCCGTTCGGAAGTGTCGTGAGGAGTATAATGGTTGCCGTTTACGAATTGAATGCTGATGAGGTATTTGTAGTTGGCCACCATGATTGCGGAATGTCCTCCATCAACAGTGAAAAGATGATTGGAAAAATGAAGGACAGGGGCATTACAGAAGAAACAATTGAAACGGTAGAGAACTCCGGCATTCACTTGGCAAACTGGCTCCGCGGTTTTGACAGTGTAGTGGAAAGCGTCACAAACAGTGTCGAAATTATCCGGAACCATCCGCTGCTTCCACCAAATATCCCGGTACACGGGCTTGTCATCTCTCCTGAAACCGGTAAACTTGACAAAGTTGTGGACGGCTACGAATTTCTTAAATAATAGATCGTGCTAGCTGTAAACATACGGCCATCTGGTGAAGTTGCTTTGCCTGCTCTGCGTCTAGAGACCCCAGCAGGCAAAATGAACTGGAGATATATAAACCCGCCAACGTGTAAAAAATGGTGCAGCAAGCGGTCCGCTGATGATATGGGAGAATAGTTTGATTTTCGGTGTTTTTCTGTTAAAATCACATAGTGTGGTTTGTCACTGTAACAAACGGGTGGGTGAGGGATAAACTAAATAAGGAATCTACTATGAATCGTTCTATTTTTCAAAGGCTTTTTAACATCCAAGAAAATGGGTCGACTTTCCGCAGAGAAATTCTTGCAGGGATAGTGAGTTATTTTACTATCGTCTACATTACCGTGGTAAATTCGCTGATTCTGTCTGAAGCAGGCATTCCATTTAACGGTGCAATCGTTGCGACAATTGTCACGTCTGCTGCAAGCTGCATCCTGATGGGGTTCTTTGCAAATGTCCCGATCATCCTTGTGCCGGGAATGGGGCTTAATGCATTATTTGCCTATACGATGGTTCAGGGAATGGGCCTATCCTGGCAATCTGCATTAGGTGCTGTATTTGTTTCCGGTGCCATCTTTGCGTTTATCGCCTTTACCCGTTTTTCCAAAGTTATCAGTGATTCAATTCCAAACTCATTAAAAGAAGGCATTTCAGTAGGGCTCGGATTATTTTTAATGTTCCTTGGGCTTGAAAAGGGCGGTTTGATCACCAAGAGTGCTTCATCGCTTTTAGCGCTTGGAAGCTTCAGCGACCCCAAAGTCATTGCAACAGCGCTGACCTTTATCATTGCCATTTCATTGTTCATCAAAAACGTGCCGGGCAGCTTTCTGATAACGATCATTGCCGGCAGTATCATTGCATACTGTCTTGGAACCATTTCATTCTCAGGAGTTTCGTTTAAAGGCATGGATGTTTCATCCTACGGAGATGTTTTTATGTCTCTATCCTTTGCCGAAGCTGGCCGCTTTGATTTCTGGGTAGCCGTATTTATCATGACAATGGTACTTGTGTTTGAAAACATCGGTCTTGTTCATGGACATGTGAACAGCATTAAAAGACCCGGACAGTATCAAAAGGCATTCCAGGCGACTGGAATCTCTGTATTGATTTCTGGCTTGGCAGGTTCAAGCCCAACGGTGGCAACGGTAGAAACAGCGGCTGGAATCGCATCTGGCGGCAGGACTGGCTTAACTTCGGTCATTACCGGGTTTCTTTTTATCGTTTCCATATTATTCATTCCGGTCATCAAGGTCATTCCTGACAGTGCCATTGCACCTATCTTGATCATTATAGGAATTTTAATGATGGAAAATATCAAGCATCTGAATTTCGGGGACTTTTCTGAAAGTGTGCCTGCCATTTTAATTATTGCCATGATTCCATTCACCTTCAGCATAGCTGACGGAATGGCCATCGGGTTTATCATGTATCCTATTTTGAAAATTGTAATTGGCAAGGCAAAAGAAGTTTCGCCGGTGCTTTATATCATTGGTGTGCTATTTTTAGCCTATTTCATAATCAGCACCATTAGCTGAACTGTAAAATCCAAAGGAAGCAGATATGTAAAATCTGCTTCCTTCTTCTGTTTTGCCGGCTTTTAGTCCTGAATATTTGTTCTTATACCAATAGACACATATTCCTTTTATTGTTAAAATGTAGGCATAATTATTCATGGATGACAGAGGAGTTTATAAATGGAAGTTTTTGTTGCCAGGCAGCCTATTTTTGGAAAAAATGATGAACTGACTGCTTACGAATTATTGTATCGCAATAGTATGGAAAATAGCTATCAAGCCGTTAATCATGATCAGGCCACTGCCGATGTAATTATTAACAGCTTTTTAAACATTGGGATTGACAGACTTTCTGATGGAAAGCCATGTTTTATTAATTTTACTGAAAATTTACTGGAACTGAACCTGCCGACATACTTTCCTCCCAGGGAAATAGTAGTTGAGATCCTTGAAACAGTCCCTGTGACAGAGCAATTGATCGGCATTTGTATATCTCTTAAAAAGCAGGGCTATAAGATTGCTTTGGATGACTTTGTTTTTAATAAAGAAAATCCCTTTTCAGAAAGATTGCTGCAAACAGCTGATATCATAAAAGTGGATTTTCTGAATACTCCAGAAAATATGAGAGAGCAAATAGAATCGATCTGCAAGCTGCTGAATGTAAAACTGCTGGCTGAAAAAGTAGAAACAAGGGAAGAATATGAGCTGGCAAAGAAACTGGGCTACGATTATTTTCAAGGATATTTTTTCTCTAAGCCCATTATATTGTCAACACATGATGTACCTTCTTTTTTTCATTCATATTATGAAATTATCCAGATTTTATCATTGCCCGAGCCGGATATCGATCATCTGACAAGTTTAATAGAGAAAGATTTGTCCCTATCTTATAAGCTGCTTAAATTAATCAATATGCCATCTTTCAGGCCGAAAAATAAAATAAATTCAATTCGCCAGGCGATTGTTTTTCTGGGATTGATTGAAATCCAAAAGTGGATCTTTGTACTGGCTGTGAGGGACTATAGCGGGGGGCAATCGAAGGCATCCAGTGAGATTGCCAGGATATGCCTGACGAGGGCCAGGGCATGCGAAAAAATTGCTTCACTTAGCCAGGCAGGAACGGCAGCACCGGGATTTTTTCTGGCAGGCATGTTTTCCCTGATGGATTCGATTATGGGGGTTCCTATGAAGGATGTACTGCAGGAACTTTCCCTGCATGAGGAAATTTCCCGGGCGTTGCTTGGAGAACATAATATCTATAAAAAAATTCTGGACTTGGCAATTGAAGTGGAAGGGGCAAATTGGGAAAGTGCTGAAAGGATGTGTGCCTCACTGGGATTTGACAGCAGCCAGGTTTTTGAAGCCTGTAAAGAAGCACTCTTCTGGTCCAGCGGCCTGCTTTCCGGAAATGCGGCTTCATCATAAAAAGGCTTTTTGCGGTTTGATGTACCTCCTTAGCTCAATAAGCAGCATTTTTTTTGCTGTATCGGAAGCCTGGATCCGATTTAGATCTTCAGGCTGCGGATAGATGCCAAACTGATTGATTAAAACGCGGATTTTACCTTCCCAGACCAATTGCTGTGATTCTGTCAAAATGGAAACTTCTGCAGAAATGACCTTTCCATTGGAATCTTCAGAAAGGACATGTCCTTTTGCCGGTACAAATAGATGGAACCAATAGACATGCTTTTTAAATACAGAACGGATTTTCATGATTGCACTCTCCTTATTGCCTTGGCCTTTTTTGCTCGCTCGAATAAATGGCCACTTGTTTGCTTGCCGCAAGAAAAAAAATCAGTATACTGGAAGTAACACTCAATTTTTGCAGAGCAGCATAGTATAATGAATGACATACATATACCCTTTTAAGCGAACAGATTAACACCGGGTTAAACATGGATTGGAGATGCTGGAATGATAATTGATTTACTGAAATGCCATGGATCTGGCAACGATTTTATATTAATCGATGAATTGACAAAAGATATAAGCTTTACGGATGATGAAAGAAGAAAGCTTGCCATTTCTTTATGCAACCGGAAAGGCAGCCTTGGCGGTGATGGTATTCTTTTTGTCATGAAGAGCAGCCGCGGGGATGCCAGGATGAGAGTATTCAATGCAGACGGATCTGAAGCGTCAATGTGCGGAAATGGCTTGCGCTGTGTGGCAAGGTTTGTCCATGAAACAGTTGCCAAGGACACATTAGTAATTGAAACGATGAAAAAAGACCTTGCCGTTGAACGGACCGAAGATATTTATGATGGCATTCCTACTTTTAAAGTGGAAATATCGCCCGTTTCTTTCAGGCTGAACGATCTGCCGCTCCGGCTTGGGCAAGAAACCCTGAAAAATGAAACAATCCCCGGGCTTTCGGATAGCCTGCGTTTTACTGCCCTTGCTGTGCCAAACCCTCATCTTGTTTCAATTGTAGAACAGGAAGTCCTGGATTCTGGCATTCAAGAGGAACTTGCCGAAAGTGTAAATAAGCCGAATGAGCTTTTTCCTGATGGAGTAAATGTAAGCTTTGTAAAGCATCTTGGGGAAAATAAAATTTTTGTCCGTACATTTGAAAGAGGAGTCGGCTTTACCAATGCCTGCGGAACAGCAATGTCTGCTTCAAGCCTTGTCGCCTGTTTGAACGGCAAAGCTAACGCGGAAGAAGAAATAGAAGTTTTTAATCCAGGCGGCAAAGTAAAGTGTGCTGTGCACTTGGATAAAAAAACAGGAGAATATACAATAGATTTGATTGGCAACGCAACATATGAGTATCGTGCATCCATAGCCGTCGACCTTGAAGAAACGGCAAAATTCAAGCTTCTGCATGAAACTAAAAGTACAAAAGAAACCAACCTATACTCAAAATTTGAAAACTCGGTGCGGGAACAAATTTTGGCATTCAAATAAGTACAAAATAAGGTGCATCCGATGATGCACCTTATTTTTTGTGCTTATTTAAAAAAGAAATGACCTCCTGAAATGGCTGGTTTGCTCTGTACTCTTCGTAATGTCTGAAAGGGCACCCATGGTTTCTGACCCTTTTGGCAGCATTTCTGATTGTAAAATCTTCAATGGCAATCTCATTCTCCAGCTCTTCCCAATAAAGAGGTGTCGCTGCACCCGCAAAGCTGTTGCCTCTTGCAGAATAAGGAACAATAATGGTCTTTCCTTCCCCGTGCTGAACAAAATCAAGATACAGCTTTCCATGTCTATTTTTTTTCATCCGTTCAATCGTGAAATCATCCGGAAAGGCGTTTAATAAATAATCTGCCAGAAAATCAGTGAAAAGACGGGTATCAGAATAGCTGTATGTATCAGCAGGGATCGGGATATGAATCTGCAGGCCTTTGTTGCCCGAGGTTTTTAACACCCCGCTAATAGAAATGGAATCGAGAAACCTCTTGATGGCTGCTGCAGCTTTGACTGCAAGCGGGAAAGAAGCGGATGAGGGAGGATCAAGGTCGAGTACTATTTCATCCGGCATGTTCTTGCCTGCTGAAAGGAAGGGTGCATGGAACTCAATGGCTAACTGGTTGCCCAGCCATAGCAGGGTTTGTATATCATTGCAAAGAATATAGGAGATATCTCCTTCCTTAAACGTATCGACAAATGAAGGGGTATATTCAGGTGCATTTTTCTGGTAAAAGCGTTCTTCAGACATGACTCCATGAGGATAGCGTATGGTTGTCAATGCTTTATTGTATAACCTCGGCAGCATCCAAGAGGATATATCCCTTAAATATTGTAAATACTCTATCTTTGTAATAATGCCCCCGTTGTCAGTGTTCCATATGGGCTTATCAGGAGATGTCATCTTAATGTTTTCAGGAAAAGTAAACTGTCCTTCTATAAATGCTTCCCAAGTACATTGAGATGGTTGTGCATCTACAAGAATTTTATGAAACTTTGGCTCACGAAGCTCACTTTCATCATAAGAATGCAGAAAATGAACAGATACACATATAGAAGGGTGAATGAAAAGAGAAGCACCGTCACTGCCTGCTGCATTACTTTTTATAACCTGTTCCAAAATATCTCTTTCATGCGAAGGAAGGCCGTTTTTCACCTGTCCCACGGGTATAATGTCATTTCCCCGGTAAACACCAAGGGAAAAGTAGCCATTTACCGTATTGAGCCCGGTGATAAAACAGGAAACAGTCCTCCAGTTTTTTATTTTTATCCATTCCTGTGTCCGCCTCCCTGCTTCCCAAAGGCTTGCTCCATGCTTTGCTACAATTCCTTCACCGTCATATAAAACCACCATATCCATTAATTCTTGGAAGTCCATGAAGGCAGGAATATATTGAATACAGGCATTATCCAGCGGATCAGGTGACTCTGGCATGCCTGGTATTCTGATAAATTCTTTTAACAGTTTTTTGCGTTCGCTGTAAGCGGTATTTAAAAGATTTTGTCCTTTGTATTCAATGAGATCAAAGGCCAGAAATATCGCCGGGGAATCATAAGAAGCATTTTCAATGGCTTCCCAATTTCCTAATCTCCCTCTCCATTGCAGGTGCATGAAATCGCTTTTGCACGGATTAACAAGCCAAGTCAGTTCGCCGTCCAGTTTGACAGGCAGGTAACCGTCAAGCATAGGCCTTATTGAATCAGCGTATCTTTGTATTTCGGGAAAATTAGGCAGCAGCTGCTTATTATTCCGGCTTAAAAGCTCTGTGTGTGATTCACCTATTGTCAATATTCCTCTAAACCCGTCATATTTGACTTCGTAGCTCCAAGACTCTCCAAGCGGGGGATCGCTTTTATATGTAGGAAGCATTGGTTTCATGAAGAACCCTCCTGTCTAAGGCTTGTTCATTTAGGATGTACAAGATCAGCATAAACTTGCATTGCCAATTTTTTTTACGGAAGGAATATAAAGAGCAGTGCACAATACCTAATAAAGGAGACTTAAAGCAGCTTCCTTTATAAAAGCCCTGTTAAAAATTGGAGGTTTGCGGCTCCAGCGGAAACCGGTAAAGAAGCATACGGAAGAGCCTGAAGCGGAAATCATCAAGTAACAGGAGCAGACAAAAAATCAGCAGGTGATAAATATGCACACAATGTGGAAAGGAAGCATAAGCTTTGGATTGGTGAATATTCCGGTCAAGCTGCATGCAGCCACTGAAGATAAAGACATTTCGCTTAGAAATTTGCACAAAGAGTGCCATTCCCCCATTAAGTATGAAAAAGTCTGTCCTGTCTGCAGCAAGGAAGTGGGCAAGGATGATATTGTCAGGGCCTACGAATATACAAAAGGGAAATATGTGATTCTTGAAGATGAAGAATTAACTATGCTTAAAAAGGAGAATGAAGAAAAGGCAGTCGAGATAATCGATTTTGTGAAATTGGAAGAAATTGATCCCATTTATTATAATAAAAGCTATTATATGTCTCCAAATGAAGGAGGAATAAAAGCTTATTCTCTCCTTCGGAAGGCACTGGAATCTTCCGGCAAAGCAGGTCTCGCAAAAATCATGATCCGTTCAAAGGAACAAATGGCAGTAATCCGGGTAATGGAAAACACACTCATCATGGAAACCATTCATTATCCTGATGAGGTTCGGCCGGCAGCAGATGTGCCTGGAATTCCTTCTGGGGATGCTATTTCAGATACTGAGTTATCAACGGCCATCATGCTTATTGATCAGCTGACGGCAGAGTTTAAGCCGGAAAAATATCATGACGAATACCGTACAGCACTTCTTGAACTGATTGAGTCCAAAAAATCAGGCAAGACGGTTACCGCAAAAGAAAAAGAACCGCAGGCAAGCAATATTACTGACCTGATGGCTGCCCTGCAGGCCTCTATCGATAAAACCAAGCCAAAACAGCCTGCCGCAAAGAAAAAAACAGCAAGAAAAAAGACGGCGATAAGAAAAAAAGAAGCTTAAAAGGGGAAGATGCCTTCTCCTTTTTTGTTATTTAATAATAAGCATGGGCCAAAGTATGATAAGATGATGGGAAAATGGATACTTTCCGAAAGGGAGGACAATCATGCAGCACATTATTCCCGCTTCAAGAAATATGAAGGAATTTGAAAAATTTCTTGAAAGCCCATTTAAAATCGGAGCCTTCCTTGAAATGCATATCTCACAGTTAAAATCGGCTGCAGCATTGGCGGAACAGCATGGGAAGAATATGATTTATCATATGGATTTGATCCATGGAATTAAAAATGACGAATACGGAACAGAATATATCTGTCAGGAATTCAAGCCTTACGGACTAATCTCCACCAAAATAAGTGTGATTCAAAGAGCAAAGAAAAAGGGCATTAAAGCAATACAGCGCATGTTTTTGATCGATTCCCATGCACTGGAAAAAAGCCTGCAGCTCATTGAAAAAACAAAGCCTGACTTTATTGAGCTTCTGCCGGGTGCAATGCCTTGGATCATCGAAGAAATCAAGTCAAAAGTGGACATTCCCATAATGGCAGGCGGTTTTATAAGAACCCGGCAGGAAGCAGAAAATGCCTTGAATTCCGGAGCGGTTGCCATAACCACTTCCAATTTAGAGCTTTGGAAGCTGTATAGCGACCCTGAACTTTGGTCGCCGGGCAAAATGCTTTTCAAATGAAAAAGAAAGCGTTATACTTTAAATAAGTTAATAAAATTGGTTGGAGAATTGGAGAGACCGCAAGTAGCATGGCTGCATATGGCAGCTGTGCGGTTTGCGGTCTTTTTTGTATGCATTTTTAACATAAACGCAAGCTATCAGGGTATTAAATAACTAAACGAAGCTATGAGGGGGAGATAGCATGAAGTTTTCTAATCTAAATCGCGTGAAAGTGACAGATAAGCTGCAGTCAAATGAGTATGACCTATTAATAATAGGAGGAGGAATAACCGGGTGCGGCATTTCTCTTGATGCGGCGTCACGGGGTCTTAAAACGGCACTGGTTGAGATGCAGGATTTTGCTTCAGGAACATCGAGCCGTTCTACAAAGCTCGTCCATGGAGGTTTGCGTTATTTAAAGCAGCTGGAGGTATCTTTAGTAGCCGAAGTAGGTAAAGAAAGAGCGATTGTTTATGAAAATGGCCCTCACGTAACAACACCGGAGTGGATGCTGCTTCCATTTCATGAAGGAGGAAATTTCGGTAAGTTTTCTACTTCAGTCGGGCTGCGTGTTTATGATTTTCTGGCAGGTGTCAAAAGAAAGGAAAGAAGGACGATGCTTTCAAGGGAAGAAACCCTTTCCAAGGCGCCTTTGGTCAAACAAACCGGTTTGAAAGGGGGCGGCTATTATGTTGAATATCGTACAGATGATGCGCGTTTAACGATTGAAGTGGCAAAAAAGGCTGCGGAGTTTGGAGCTGACCTTCTGAATTATGCCAAAGTAACTGATTTTGTATACAAGGACGGAAGGATAGCAGGAGCTGTAATCAAGGATATGCTGACAGGAGAGGAATTCACCATCACGGCAAAAAAAATCGTGAATGCGGCGGGTCCATGGGTAGATGACTTACGGGAAAAAGATCATTCAAAAAAAGGAAAGACCCTTCATTTAACGAAAGGCGTCCATATCGTGATTGATCAGAAACGATTTCCGCTCAAGCAGGCAGTTTACTTTGATACACCCGATAAGAGGATGGTATTTGCCATTCCGCGGGAAGGGAAAGCATATGTAGGAACAACGGATACCTTTTACGAAAATGACCCTGTCCATCCAAAAATGACTAAAGCAGACAGGGATTATCTGCTCGATGCAATTCATTACATGTTCCCTGATGTAGGCATTACAGAAGATGACGTCGAATCAAGCTGGGCAGGTGTGCGGCCGCTCATCCATGAAGACGGGAAAGACCCTTCGGAAATCTCAAGAAAAGATGAAATATGGGTTTCGGATTCCGGCCTGATTACCATTGCTGGAGGAAAGCTGACGGGATACAGGAAAATGTCAAAGCAGGTAACTGACAAGATTGCCCTGCAATTTGAAAAAGAGTACGGAATTAAATTTGATGTGTGCCAGACGGAACATATGCCGATTTCAGGAGGAGATGTCGGAGGGGCATCAAAATTTCAAAGCTATATAGAAAAAAGGGTGGAAGAAGGCACGCAAGCTGGATTATCTAGGGAATCTGCTGAAAAACTTGCAAAGAAATATGGGTCGAATGTCAGCAGGATCTTTCAAATCGTCCGTGAAAAAGGCAGCCTTGCAGACAAATATCATCTTCCTAAAGAGATTTTTGCTATGCTTGTTTATGCGATTGAAGATGAAGGTGCCGCTTCGCCAGATGATTTTCTTTTAAGAAGAACAGGTGCTATCCTGTTTGATATCGCTGGTGCAAAAAGGTGGAGCGAGGGAGTGACGGCCTATATGGAGGAAGTTTTTAGCTGGAGTGAGAGCAGGAAACTTGAAATGGCTAAGGTGCTGAAGGAACGTATAAGAGAAGCTGAGTTTCCCTTCGAGTTTTGATCAGCATGTAAAATAGATGTTATAAAATCCCAAAAGACTAGCTGTCCCTTCGAAAGGAGGCAGCTCGTCTTTTTTCTGATGCCAGAAAAAAGCCGCCCAATGATGAGCGGAAAAGAGGAAATCTATTTTAAAAAAACAATCAATATATAGGCGATATTATCAGTGGATCAACTATATATTGTATGGTAATAGTAACATGTCTCAATATCAAAAACAACAACTATTCAGAATTTTTAGTACTAAAGTAGTTATTTCATTAAAAAGGAACACACGTTCGTTGATTTGGCGGATTTATGGTATAATAGAAGGACGATAGACTGCTAGGATCGGGACTCCCCGAAAAAGGGGGTGATGCCTTTGACAATCTTTGAAACTTTTATGGCTATGTTTTCGTTTGCAACTCTCATAATTGCAATTTTGTCTTTTCACAATAAAAAATAGGCCATCCTAAAATGCACAAGGAGAGGCCTGTTTGCTGATAGAAGCCCGGTCCGACAGGAAAGTCTATCGCGGGACCGCAAATGCTGGCACATTTGCGGTTCTTTTTGTTTTTATCTATCATTAGAATACCATAAGATTACTGCCCTGTCACGAATACACCATGACCCTTATTTTATGGCGGCAAGCTTTAGTATACTTACATAAAGGGACTGTTAAAAAGCACTCTCCAAAATCAGCTGCGTTTCTATCAGATGTACTCACTAAAAGAGATGCTTAGAAAGAAAGGATGAAAAATAATGGTATTGCAAGGGAGCATTGTATCACTTCAAATAGGAAAACCGCAGGATGAGGCATTCAGCGGAATGAACATGAAAACAGCCATTAAAAAACAGAAAACAGAAATGGCGGAACTTGGTGCAAACGGGTTTTCCGGGGACGGAGTAGGCAATCCGGTGCACCATGGCGGACCTGAACGCGCTGTATGCTTTTACCCTGCAGAACATTATTCCCTGTGGGAAGATGAATTCCAGAAAACCATTGCGATGCCTGCTTTTGGTGAAAATCTGACCGTTCATGGAATGAAGGAAGAAGAAGTATGCATCGGTGATATTTTCAGAATTGGCAGAAGTGCTGCAGTCCAGGTAACACAAGGAAGGGTGCCATGCTCCACGATTTCTTTTTTCAATAATGAACCTCAATTCTTAAAGCGCATTTTGGACACGTGCTATACAGGTTACTTTGCAAAAATGATTGATGCTGGCACAATCAATGAAAATGATAATATAACTTTATTGCACCGCGCGCAAAAGCCCATTACCGTCTTACAGGCATCCAGAATTCTTCTGCACCAGGAGGGAGGCTTGGCAGCCGCTGAGGAATTGATTTCCGCAGAAGGGCTTGCAGAAGACTGGAAAAAAAGGCTGAAAAAAAGGCTTTCTTAATTTTCCTGATAGATAAACCTTGCTTAAGGGATAAGAGCTCAGTGTTTCTGTTAAAATCAGTGAGCTCTTATAACACCTTGAATTTTTTTAATTCTTTTTGCAATGGGCAGTAACACATACCGTTAATTGTGGCCGGACTTTCTTGAACTTAACAGAGATGCTGCGGAATCCTGCATGAAAGAGTGCTTGTTCAATTTCTATGGCATGGGACAGGGCTTTTTCCCGGGATGCGTCTTCCTCTCTTGGCTGTACAGTGATGGCGATGGCACCTCCATCCTTCATCAAATGGTGAATCCTGATTAATTCCTTCTTCGGATTTTTCCAAAGGGGATAGTTATTAACAGAAAAAACCTTATCGTATCTGTATAATTCCTGTTTAAAATCTGTCACATCCCCGCTGTGTAGCTTAAGCCTTCCCTCTTCTGCATATTTGTAATTTCTCTTTTCTGCTTCCTTAGTCATAGACTCTGAGACATCTATTCCATCTATTTTCACATTATGGTGCCTGCGGAAAATTTCCTTTATCGCATACCCTGGCCCAAATCCAATCTCAAGAAGATAATCCCCGGGCTTTATATTCAATAGGTCAATAGTCCAGCGGTTGATCCTGCGGTTTTCGAACAGCATTATTCTTCCGGCAAGCCTTCCTAATAGCCCGTCTGGCCTGCGGAATTGCTTAGCTAAAATTTCAATCAAAAAAATGCCTCCTTTCTCTTTGTGATTATAGTTTTGTTATTCACTTCTGCAGCTTTTGGTAAACATGGTACTGATTTTTTTAGTTTTTTTTGATCTTAAAAATCCTGTGCTGATATGCACACAGGGATTATAAGATCAAGCGATGGCCAAAGAAAAAAAAGAACGGTACGAGTATTGAACCTGGTTTTTTAGAAGGATATACATACTATTTTCCATAAAGTCTTGAAATTGGCTGCTTAATCATGTAAATTAAATGTAATTAATTTTTTTGAATATTAAAATTACATATCTTATCGAGAGAGGTGGAGGGACTGGCCCCATGAAGCCTCAGCAACCGGCAAATCGCCATGGTGCTAAATCCAGCAAGCAGAAGCTTGATAGATGAGGAGAATGTTTGAAACAGGCCTTCTTCCAAGAAGGCCTGTTTTTATATTATTTTCGAAGGGCATTGTTATGGTTCATTGCAAATTCCAGCACTTTTTTATTGGAATGGATGGGCTTGATTCACAGGGAGGCAGCTCGTCCCTGGAAGTCTGCCGTCAATAGCAGAGAGCAACAGCCAAGTATACAGTAAGCCCTTATAAAATTACACACAGATATTGAAAGCAGGTGTCATATGGATTTCCGGAACGAACTGAAAAAAAGGGTGCTTATCGGGGAGGGAGCCATGGGAACATTGCTGTATTCCCATGGAATTGATCATTGCTATGAGGAGCTTAATTCCACTGACCCAGGCCAGATAGAAACGATTCACAGGGCCTATTTAGAAGCGGGGGCCGATATTCTGCAATCCAATACCTATGGTGCAAACTACCATAAATTGAAGCGATACGGCCTTGAAGATGAAGTAAGCGCCATTAATCGCAATGGAGTTGCCATTGCAAGGAAGGCCTCGGAAGGAAAAGCGTTTGTTTTTGGGACGATTGGAGCGCTGAGGAGCATAAGGAAAAATGATCTTAGCATGGAGGAGATAAAACGCAGCTTTCGTGAGCAGCTTTACAGTATCCTGATGGAAGGGCCTGATGGTCTGATTCTTGAAACTTTTTATGACCTCGAAGAACTGGAGACCGTGCTGCCGATTGCCAGAAAAGAAACAGATCTTCCTATCATCTCCAATGTGACATTGCATGAAATAGGATACATGCAAAACGGCATTCATTTGAATGAAGCATTTCAAAGAATGGAACAGCTTGGTGCGGATGTTGCAGGCATAAACTGCAGGCTTGGACCGCATCATATGATCCGCTCTTTAGAAGAAGTTCCCCTAATGAAGAACACGCCTATATCCGTTTATCCAAATGCAAGCCTCCCTGAATATATCGATGGCAGGCTGATATATGAAGCCGTGCCGGAATACTTTGGCTCAAGTGCCTTAAAACTCAGGGAACAGGGGGCAGCAGTAATCGGCGGATGCTGCGGAACAACTCCGCTTCATATTGCAGAGGTAAAAAAGAAGCTAGGCATTATCCCTCCTGTTACACAAAAAGAAATTAAGGCCAGAAAAATAGAAATTATCGAGATAATTGATGATAAAACACCCGCACTGCACCAGCTTGCCAAAAGAAAACGGACGGTTCTCGTTGAGCTTGACCCGCCAAAGAAACTCGGAATTGAACCTTTTATGATGGGTGCTAAAGCACTTTTGGATGCAGGTGCTGATTCCGTTACCCTTGCTGACAACTCGCTCGCAACGCCGAGAATCAGCAATGCAGCTCTTGGCGTAATGCTGAAGAATCAGATGGGGGCCAATCCTTTGATACATCTGACCTGCAGGGACAGAAACCTGATTGGACTGCAGTCTCATTTAATGGGACTTCAGACGCTGGGGCTGAATGAACTGCTTGTTGTGACTGGAGATCCGTCGAAAATTGGAGATTTTCCTGGAGCTACTTCTGTTTATGACCTTTCTTCTTTCGATTTGATCAGCCTTGTCAAGCAATTCAATGAGGGTTTATCCTTTTCTGGGCAAAGCCTTGGACAGCAATCCCATTTTAAAATTGCTGCAGCATTTAACCCAAACGTTAAGTATCTCGATAAAGCTGTACAAAGGATGGAAAAGAAAATTACCTGCGGGGCACAATCCTTCCTGACCCAGCCGATTTATTCCGTAAACCAGATGGAAGAAGTATATGAAGCGACCAAACATCTTGATACACCTGTTTTTGCAGGCATCATGCCGCTGACAAGTGCCAGAAATGCTGAATTTATTCATAATGAAATACCGGGCATTACACTCCCTGATGATGTGCGCCGTGCAATGGCAGCCGCAGGCAGCAATCCGCTGCTTGCCAGGAATGAAGGGCTTGCCATTGCAAAATCTTTGGCAGATGCGGCGATGGAAAAGTTTCAAGGGATTTATTTAATTACTCCGTTTATGCGCTATGAAATGACCGTAGTGCTGACTGAGCATATCAGGAAGACGGATAGTATGAAATTGGCAGGGGTGACAGCATATGAGTGAAAATCTTCTAGTAAATCAGATGAAAAAGAAAATATTGATCTTGGATGGTGCAATGGGAACTATGATTCAGGCTGAAAACCTCACCGAAGCAGATTTTGGCGGTGAAGCGTATGATGGATGCAATGAATATCTTTCGCTTGCAGCCCCAGAGATTATTTTGTCCATTCATGAAGCATATTTAAAAGCAGGGGCCGATATTATTGAAACCAATAGTTTTGGAGCTACGAGCATTGTGCTGGAGGAATATGGGCTAGATGGCATGGCATATGAACTGAATAAAGCTTCTGCAAGGCTGGCAAGAGCAGCATGTGATAAATTTTCAACAGTCAGCTGGCCGCGGTTTGCGGCAGGCTCGATGGGCCCAACCACCAAAACCCTTTCCGTTACAGGAGGGGCGCATTTTGATGAATTATCTTCCTCTTATGAAGAGCAGGCAAGAGGTTTGCTGGACGGAGGTTCGGATCTGCTTCTAGTTGAAACCTGCCAGGATATGCTGAATGTTAAGGCTGCTTTTTTAGGAATTAAATCAGCCTTTAAGAAATCAGGAAGAACGGTGCCGATCATCATTTCCGGAACGATCGAACCGATGGGAACAACGCTCGCCGGGCAATCCATCGAAGCATTTTATTTATCCTGTGAGCATATGGATCCGCTGGCGGTCGGGCTGAATTGTGCAACAGGGCCGGAGTTTATGATTGACCATATCCGTACACTGTCGGGGCTGTCTCACCATGCGGTAAGCTGTTATCCGAATGCCGGGCTGCCGGATGAAGAAGGCCATTATCATGAATCGCCAGTTTCCCTGGCGGAAAAAATGAAGCAATTTGCCCAAAAGGGCTGGGTCAACATTATTGGCGGCTGCTGCGGAACTACACCAGCCCACATTGAGGCGCTGTCTGCTGCCTTAAAGGATGTTCTGCCAAGGGAACTTCCTGAAAACACCCACAATCACGCGATTGCAGGCATAGAGCCTCTCATATACGATGAAACGATGAGGCCGCTGTTTGTCGGAGAGAGGACAAATGTAATAGGGTCCCGCAAATTCAAAGAGCTGATTCGTGATAAGAAATATGAGCAGGCAGCAGAGGTTGCGAGAGCACAAGTGAAAAAGGGCGCCCATGTGATTGATATCTGCCTGGCTGACCCTGATGGCGACGAATTCGGTGATATGATGGAATTTGTCAGGGAGGCTGTGAAGAAAGTCAAGGTACCCTTAGTTATAGATACTACAGATGAAGCCGTGCTTGAGCAGGCACTGAAGAATTCACAGGGGAAAAGCATCATCAATTCAATTAATCTTGAAGATGGTGAAGATCGTTTTGAAAAAATCACCCCATACATTCATCAATACGGGGCCGCTGTAGTTGTTGGGACGATTGATGAAATGGGAATGGCAATTGATGTGAAAAGAAAACTTGAAATTGCCGGCAGGTCCATGGATCTGCTTGTTAATAAATATAAAATCAATCCTAAGGATATCATCTTTGACCCGCTCGTTTTTCCCGTTGGGACTGGTGATGAGCAATATCTGGGCTCTTGCTCCGAAACGGTAAAAGGCATCCGGAGCATCAAGGAAAAATATCCGCATTGCCAGACGATCCTGGGCATCTCCAATGTTTCTTTTGGCTTGCCGGCAAGGGGGCGGGAAATTCTTAATGCTGTATTTTTATATCACTGCACAAAAGCAGGTCTGGATTATGCGATTGTCAACACGGAAAAATTAGAGCGTTTTGCTTCTATTCCCAAGGAAGAGGTCCGCCTTGCAGAGGAACTGCTTTTTAATACCACGAAAGAAGCATTAGCCGCTTTTACAGAGTTTTACCGCGGAAAGAAAACGGAGAGGAAAGTCAGCAGTGCATTGCTTCCGCTGCATGAAAGGCTTGCGAACTACATTATAGAGGGAACAAAAGAGGGTCTTTTGGCGGATCTTGATACCGCCCTGAAAGAGGGAAGAGAGCCGCTTGCCATCATTAATGGCCCGCTGATGGACGGTATGGCTGAAGTAGGCAGGCTTTTCAACGATAACAAGCTGATTGTAGCGGAGGTTCTCCAAAGTGCAGAAGCGATGAAGGCTGCAGTGTCATACTTGGAACCTCTTATGACTGGGGATACAAGCGCAAAAAAAGGCAAGCTGCTGTTGGCAACAGTAAAAGGCGATGTACATGATATCGGAAAAAATTTAGTTGAAATCATCCTCTCGAATAACGGTTTTGAAGTTGTTGATCTGGGAATCAAGGTCCAGACACAGCAGATTATTGAAGCGGTCCGTACACATAATCCAACGGTTATCGGGCTTTCTGGCCTCCTTGTTAAATCTGCACAGCAAATGGTGATAACGGCACAGGATTTAAAGCAGGCGGGAATAAATGTGCCAATCCTTGTAGGCGGCGCTGCATTATCCCGAAAATTTACAGATTTTAAGATTTCGCCGGAATATGATGGGCCTGTCATATATTCGAAGGATGCCATGGACGGGCTATCAGCTGCGAATATGCTTCATGATGAAAGTAAGAAAGATGAATTTCTCCTTAATCTGGATCAAAAAAGAAACAAAGCAGAACAAAATGCAAAAGCTGTTTCCTTGTTAGAAAGGCCGCAGATTGCCAAAAAGGCCGCATTTATTATTTCAAGAGATGTTGATGTAAAAAAACCTGCAGACATCAGGCGGCATATCTTGAAAAATTACCCTCTGGAATTAGTTTTGCCTTATGTTAATAAACAGATGCTGATAGGGCATCACTTGGGGTTAAAAGGAAAAGTGGATGTACTGCTTCGGGAGGGAAATGAAAAAGCCGCATTTTTAAATGAGCTGATAAATGAACTTGTGGACATGCTGAAAACAAATCCTGAATTTAGCTTAAATGGCGTATATCAGTTTTTCCCTTCCCAAAGTGAAGGAAATAAAATCCATATCTATAATCCTGAAAATCCGGGGGAAGTGGCCGAAACCTTTGATTTCCCCCGCCAAAACGGGGAAATGGGATTATGCCTTGCCGATTATGTTAAACCAGTAAGTTCTGGCATCATGGATTATACGGGATTTTTCACTGTATCTGCAGGCAAGGGAATCAGGCTAAAGGCTGAAGAACTAAAGAAAGAAGGAGACTTCTTAAAAAGCCATGCACTGCAGGCACTGGCACTTGAAATGGCTGAAGGGTTTGCTGAAAGGCTTCACCATATCATGAGAAATGACTGGGGAATCAGCGATCATTTGGATATGACCATGAAAGAAAGACTGGCAGCAAAATATATAGGCCAAAGATTCTCTTTTGGATATCCAGCCTGTCCGGATCTTGAGGACCAGGCTAAGCTATTCAGGCTGCTGCAGCCAGAGGAAATTGGCATCTCACTTACCGAGGGCTTTATGATGGAGCCTGAGGCTTCGGTTTCTGCAGTTGTATTTTCACATCCGCAGGCAAGGTATTTTGATGCAAACAGGGCGGATATCTAAAATGAAGTAACATCCGGACATGGGTATTGCCAGATTTCTTTCTTCTGTGAATGAGTTTCCTCCGGTTGAGCACCTTATGAATAACAAGGGGGAACTGTAATGAAAATCGTTCTGTGTTTCATGATGTTATTTATATGTATGTTAGGGACTGGTCCGGATTCAATTGCAGCAGAAAAAACGGCTGAAGGATTTCAAGGCGGCAATGGTGAAAAACAGCAATGGAAAACTGTGCCTGAGGAGCTGACTCCGCTGGAACTTGCTGACAGAGCCGGCCGGAAAGTGGCCTATCTGACTTTTGATGACGGCCCCTCCCCACATACCCTGGATATTTTAGATATACTTGACCGGTATCATATCAAAGCCACTTTCTTTGTAATGGGAAACGAAGAAAAATATGCAGAACAGGGCTATAAAGAAATGATAAGAAGAGGCCATACAGTGGCATTGCATTCATATACCCATGATTATTCGGTGATTTATCGGGATAAGGAAAAATTTTTTCAGGATGTAAATAGGCTGGAACAGATGCTTCAAAAGAAATACGGAATTACATCCAAGTACATCCGATTCCCCGGAGGAAGCAAAAATAGGGTGATCAGCCAAAATGTCAAAAAGGAAATGATGGATGGCATCCTCCGTGAGCTGAAGGATAAAGGCTATGTGTATTGTGATTGGAATGTTGATTCTACAGATGGCATCAGTCCGGCAATAAGCACAGGCACTATTATAAATTCTGTGCTGAAAGGGGCCCGAAACCAAAAAAAGGCCATTATTCTGCTTCATGATATTAATAGTATGAAAAATACAGTTACAGCCCTCCCGGCCATTATTGAAGGGCTGAAAAGCCAGGGATATGAATTTGATATGATTCAGGAAAATGCCCCAATCGTACATTTTCGCTGAAAAAGACAAATTGAACTTAGCCTTAATAAATAGAAATTTATAGAAAGGACTGGAACACCAAAAAGTACTAAAGCAGGACCATTGCCCTAATTTAATGAGAAAAGCCGGAAAACACGAAGAAGGTGTTTTATCCGGCTTTTTCTATTGTTCAAGCGTATAGGCCAGCCTTTGTTTGAATTTTTTCGGCAGCTGCAAAAAAATAAAAAATTTGTAGAACAAAGAAAGTTATATTTTGTTATAATGGTTTCGTCAGATGTAAGGGTTTTTATGATATTTTCTTCCAGACCCTGATTTATTTCCTTGAAGAAAAAAAATGTCGAAACAGCGAAAAATGGCCTAATTCAGAAAAAAATTAAGTAAAAGCTTTAAAATACTGAATAAAGCAGAATATTTTCTTGGAATTAGCTGATCAAGGCGAGGAATCTCTTTGGAAATTTCATTGAAAACATGGTAATAT
>NZ_MLYQ01000121.1:0-9624 GCF_001866725.1 Bacillus sp. MUM 13 | reverse complement strand
TGAGCCTCCTCGGCTGCGCCTGCTTAGGTCTCACCTGTTCTGCTCATCAGGCCACTGAAAAACTATATGCTTTGGAAAAAGCCGAATACCGCGATCAGGTCCTTAATTTTCAAAAGGCTTGATGATGCTATATAAAATTTCTGTGACAGGAAGTTTGATACCGGTTCTTTCCGCGAGTCTCAATGCCCCTCCCTGGATATGTTCCAATTCAAGAGTCAGCCATTTTCTTCTGTCTTGATGCATAGAGGAGGTGGCCCCGTCTGGAAGTTTCCTGAATTGTTCGAGGGCCTGCCCGACTTTATCGATGCTGATTGAGATCCCGTTTGCTTCGGCAAGAGAACGCATTTCTTCCAGGACCCTTGTTAGCAGTTCAAAGGTATCAGGGTATTTTCGAATGGTGCCAATTGGCAGATTTAAAGCAGTAGTCACTCCAGAAAATGCTGTAATAAACATATATTTGTTCCACATTTCATCTAAGATGCTGTCTGTGAGCTTTCCATTGAGATTGGCCCCTGTTAAAATAGAATCCAGCTCGCGGCATATTTCGTTCTGTGAGTGATGCAGAGGGCCAAATACGAGATCGTGCTGGCTGCTGGTATGAACAACATGGCCTTTTTCATCCAGTGTAGCAATGATGTATGCGCTGCCGCCCAAGACTGCTTCTTTCTGCAGTTCTGATTGGAGAATAGAAATATGCTCGATCCCGTTTAAAAGCGGAAGAATCTTTGCACCTTTTTCTGCGAGAGCTTTTAAGGAGGGGAGAGCAGCCTTCAAATGGTACCCTTTCACTGCAGCAATGACCAAATCAGGCCTTTCGATATCCTCTACATTCTCTGTGAATTGCAGATTGTTAAAAACATAGTTTCCGTGTGTGCTGGTTATATACAATCCATGTTCAGAAAGCTGCTGTGCCCGTTTTTGCCTGACTAAGAAAGTTACATTCTGGCCTGCAGCCTGCAGCCTGGCCCCATAATAAGCTCCTAATGCCCCGGCTCCCAATATGGCAATATTCAAAGTAAGCACCTCTCATCCTTTAATTTGGCTATATCAGCCCAGTTCAATTTTAACAAAATTGAGAAAAATTTAAAAACTTATTTTCCTGAAAAAAAAGCCAGGCTGCTGTTTAGCCCGGCTTTTTACTATTAACGGTAAATTCTTACTTTTACGTATCGAACGCCCCATTGAATTGCTTTTGACTTTGAAGAGACAAAGATATCAATTTTGCTGCCTTTTATTGAGCTGCCTTTATCTGCTGCGACTGCGTACCCGTATCCTTCAACATATACCTTGGAACCCAGAGGAATGACTCTAGGATCAACAGATATTGCTTTAATGGAAGGGTTCTTCTTTAAATTCAATCCAGTTGATGTAATGCCGCTGCAGCCGCCGCATGTTGCGGTATAGGCAGTAGCCCTGACTGTGATGGTTTTATAGGCTGCGGCTTTGACAGCCTTCTTGGCTGCCGGTTTTTTTACCGTTTTTGCCTTTGTGCCTGATTTAGGTGATACCTGCAGAACCTGGTTTGGTTTGATGATATCTTTCGAAAGCTTATTCCAGCTTTTAAGCTGGCTGACAGATACTTTATGGTTATGTGCAATCTTCCAAAGTGTATCTCCTTTTTTTACATGATATGTATTTGCTGAAGCTACTCCTGAAAAACCGAATACTAGGAAACATGCGCCAGTGATATATAATAGTAGTTTTTTCAAACGTTTTGATCTCCTTTGTACTAAATCGTTAATTTATCATAACAGGTTAATATGACAATTATGTTTCAATGGGTTGCTATTTTTGTTACAAAACAGAGACTTAGGTTTAAAAACTGTAATATATGGAAAACTATGTATCTTAAAAAATGGTTTTATAGCATAAATTGAGGTTTTTCAGCTAATATCAACGGAAAAAATTCCCGTCAATATTACGTGAAATCGGCTTGACACATAAAATAAGCCCCGGCGTTTGCCTGGAGCTTTCTGAAATTATGCTTCTTGTTCAGTTCTTACATTTATATCTTCAATAATAGAATTCATTTGCAGTGAAAGAGAAGACAGTGAACCAGTTATATTATTGAGTGCTTCCGCAGTATTTAATTGGTCTTGGGCTGCAGCAGTAATTTTGCTGCTTTTTAAAAGTGCATCTCTTGTTATATGACTTCCATGCTCGATAGACTCAAACACATGCTTGGATTCACTGACCATTTCCTGTAGTACGGTATCTGCATGTTCTGCCTGGCTTTCCGTACTTTCTGCAGCCTGTGCAATTTGGGCAAATACCTGCTCTGTATCGACGATTAATGATATTCCTGTCTGAAGGTCGTTATTGCCCATTGCAAGATCATTTTTTACTTCTTTCATGTCGGAATGAATCATAGAGATCATTTTCTTGATATCCTTTGCTGCCTTATCAGATTCAAGTGACAATTTGCGGACTTCATCCGCAACCACGGAAAATCCCTTGCCATAGCTCCCTGCCCGTGCAGCTTCAATAGATGCGTTCAAAGCAAGCATGTTAGTCTGGTCTGAAATGCCTGATAATGTGTTTAAGGCACGTTCTATATACTGTGTCCTATTTTCTAATTGGCTGACTGAGTTCGTCAATGTGGACATATTCCGTGTAATTATGTTCATCTGGCCAGTCATATTATTGACTTTGATACGTCCTGCTTTTGCTTCTTCACTTGTTTTAAGAGATGTTTTTTTTACAAGCCGGGAATTTTCCCGGATTTGGGAGATTTTTTGCAGCATACTGTTCAGCAATTGTACATTTTGTGTGCTGATGCCGAGCTGTTCATCACTTCCAGAATTCATTTCTTCAATGGATACAGCAATTTCCTTGCTTGATTTTGAGGTAACCTGGGTAGTTACGGAAATTTGGCTTACTGATTCTAATAGGCGTGTTGAGCTGAGACTGAGGCTGTCGAGCAGCTGTCTATTTGCTTTTTCATGGATCCTGTTCTGGGCTTCCATTGCATGTGCATATTTATTGCCTGAATGGATAAGCAGTACGGTTGCAAGGCATGAAAATATCAGGAAGAATGCGTGAACAAGCAGGAGTGAAAAATGATAATCTGCAGTACCGCATAAAAGCTCAGGATATAGAAAAAATCCAGTGAAATGCTGGATGGCAAAGATGGCTGTGCTGATCAGGATTAACTTAATAGATTCAAAGTAAGCAATCATCGCAAGCACCATAAAAATGCTAAAGTGATATTCGGTCATTCCTTCGCTTCCTGCTATAGTGCTGATGCTGCTAAAGGTGAGGCACAGCACTATTAAAAGCTGCAGGGACGGGTGAAAAGGCTGTTTTTTGTAGATGGCGAATACAGATACGAGCAGGATGACTGGAACTATGAGAAGTGTATTCTGCAGGATATGTATCGAAGGAGAGAATGATCCATACCCATTTTGTGCGGTGTAATCAGCCAGGAAGCTGAACTTTCGATGAATGAGGTGAACCATAAGGGATAAAAGGACGGTAAAAGAAGTCAAATATATCATCATTAAATTTTTATTCTTGTTTTTCAATGTTATATACTCCTTTAGTTTCGGTTATTGATGTCAGTATAGTATTGAATAAGCAAATATATCTATTTTCAATGTGCTGTTGATGTGTAAAAAAACCTCCCCATACCGGAGAGGTTTAAAAATATTAATTTAGTTGTCAGGAGTGTACGAACTCCCTGGCAAAATCAATGAGCATTTTTTTATAGAGTTCTACAGATTCAAGAACAACATATTCATCATCACCATGCCAATCAGCGCCGCTTGGCCCAAATTCAATGGCAGGAATATCAAAAGCAGCATAAAACACGGTATCTGCTGAACCGTGCTGGCCGAAAATCCTGGCTTCCTTAGTGGTGTATTTTTCAACGACGGGCCGGAGCAGGGAGATGTACGGATCGTTTTCTTCTGTTTTTACAGGCTGGCTGAACATCCGGACCGAAACTTTTCCGTCTGTAATGCTTTGGATTTGCCTGATGATTTCATCCTTATTCTGTGAAGGAAGATAACGGATATCAAGGCCAATGATGCATTTGTCAGGTACCTTATTATAAACTTCTCCAGCTTTTATTTTTGCCAGGTTAACAGATGGGCCCTCGTAAAGCTCGGTCCTTTCCTTTGTAAAAGGCAGGGTGAGAATATGCTGGTATACCTCATAGGCCTTTTCGATGGCATTAATGCCCTCCCATGGTCTGCTTCCGTGGGCAGGTTTTCCGCTTATTTCAATATCGGTTTGCATAACGCCCTTTGCCTGCAGGGCGATTCCCAGCTGTGTCGGCTCCGCACAAATGACAAAGTCGCCTAAATAGCCTTGTTTGGCCAGATAGCCTGAGCAATTAAATCCGCCTGTTTCTTCATCAGATACTATTTGCAGCTGAATCTTCAGCCCAAGTTTATGATTCTTTAAGGCAGCTGCTGCGGTCATCATCGCGGCAACTCCTGCTTTCATATCTGCAGAGCCTCTCCCGTACAATCTGCCTTCTCGGATCTCGGGAATGAATTGATTGGGCTTTCCGCTTACCACATCCACGTGTCCATTGAATATGAGCGTTTTTTCTCCGGAGCCTATGCTGCAAACGAGCATTTTATGGCCGTTATTTTCAAACTGGCTAACAGGCAAGCCTTGCTCTGAAAGCCAAAGTGAACAATATTCGACCGCTTCATTGGCACCTTCTTTAGTAGAACTGTCAATAGAGATTAATTTTTTCAGCAAATCTTCAAGCAAAGTAATATCCTCCTTTTTATACACTCCGCTTTAACTATACCCTTTACTGATAACAATAAAAAAGAAATGATTTCCAATACTTATAGTGCCGAGAAAACGATTTCTTTTTCTCTTGACGTATATGTATATACAAGTTAAAATGAAAACACAATCATGTATATACAAGTTCATTTACTGATAAATTTTAAGACAGATTGTAAACGTTCACACGGGGGGGTAAGATTTATGTCTAAGAATTATCATCAAACGGCCGCCGAGATTGTAGAAGCAATCGGAGGGAAGGAAAATATCGCTTCCGCTACACATTGTGTAACGCGACTGCGTTTTGCTTTAAATGACGAAAGCAAAGTGGATAAAGAGAAACTGGAACAAGTTGATGCTGTTAAAGGCTCTTTTTCTGCCAATGGCCAGTTTCAGGTAGTCGTCGGGCAGGGGACGGTCAACGAAGTATATAAGGAAATGGTGGATGCAACTGGCATCGGATCAACCTCTAAAGAAGAAACAAAAGCGGCAGCTGAAAAAAACCTGAATCCGCTTCAGCGTGCAATAAAAACCCTTGCAGATATTTTCATTCCAATCCTGCCTGCGATCGTAACGGCAGGTTTGCTGATGGGGATTAATAACATTCTGACTAATAAGGGGATCTTTTTTGATACAAAATCCATTGTAGATGTCTACACACATTGGAAGGACTTCGCAGGGATTATCAATTTGATTGCAAATACAGCGTTTACCTTTTTGCCTGCCCTTATTGGCTGGTCTGCGCTTAAACGTTTTGGGGGAAGCCCGCTGCTTGGGATTGTCCTTGGTTTAATGCTGGTTCATCCTGATTTGCTTAATGCCTGGGGATACGCTGAAGCAAAAGCTGCAGGCAAAATCCCTGCTTGGCATTTATTTGGTCTCACTATCGACAAAGTTGGATATCAAGGACAGGTACTTCCTATATTGATTGCTTCCTTTGTGCTGGCGAAGATTGAAATATTCCTGAGCAAAAGAATTCCCGACGCATTCAAGCTTTTATTAGTGGCGCCAATTGCTCTGCTCGTTACAGGATTTTTATCCTTTATCGTTATTGGACCGGTTACATTTGCAATTGCTAATGGAATCACCTCTGTGTTTACGGGAATTTTCTCTCATATTCCTTTGCTTGGAGGTTTGATTTATGGAGCACTGTATGCCCCGCTTGTTATTACAGGCATGCATCATACATTCCTGGCAGTTGATTTGCAGCTGATCGGAAGCACCGGAGGAACATTTCTATGGCCGATTGTGGCCCTATCAAATATTGCTCAGGGCTCAGCCGCTCTTGCCCTGATGTTTGCTATCAAAGATCCAAAGCTGAAGGGATTAGCATTTCCATCAGCCGTATCAGCATATCTTGGCGTAACAGAGCCTGCCATGTTTGGTGTTAATATCCGTTACCGTTTTCCATTTTTTGCAGCAATGGCTGGTTCAGCTCTGGCAGGGGCATTCATTACCGTCAACCATACGATTGCCTCATCAATTGGAGTAGGCGGCTTACCGGGGATATTCTCAATTATACCGAGTAAATGGGTCCCATTTGCAATCGGCATGCTAATTGCACTTGTTGTTCCTTTTGTTATAACCTTCTTCTATGCAAAAATGAGAAGAAATCAAAAACCTACATCATAAGGCATTCACTAAAGCCACAGAAAGGTTTCTTTCTGTGGTGTTTGAAATTCTATACGGAAAATAACTTTTAACAGGCGGTGGCTTACAATGAAAGAATGGTGGAGAAAATCTGCAGTTTATCAAATTTATCCAAAAAGCTTTAATGATACAACCGGCACTGGTGTTGGTGATATAAAAGGGATTATCGATAAACTTGATTACCTTAAAACACTTGGGATCGATGTAATATGGCTGACTCCGATCTACGAATCACCTCAGCGGGATAATGGCTACGATATCAGCGATTATTATGCCATTGATGAAGAGTTTGGAACGATGGAGGATTTTGAATGCTTGTTGAACGAAGCACATGGAAGGGGAATTAAGGTAATCATGGACCTAGTGGTTAACCATACCTCGACAGATCATGAGTGGTTCAGGCAATCAAGGATGTCAAAGGACAATCCATACCGGGATTATTACATTTGGAAAGACCCTGAGAATGGGAGGGAACCGGCAAATTGGATATCGAAATTCGGCGGTCCTGCCTGGGAGCTTGATGAGAAAACTGGCCAATATTACCTTCATCTTTTTGATGTAACACAAGCTGATTTAAATTGGGAAAATAAAAAGGTGAGAAAAGAAATTTATGATATGATGCATTACTGGTTCGGAAAAGGGATAGACGGATTCCGGCTGGATGTCATTAACCTTATCTCAAAGAATCAGGATTTTCCGGATGATGATGGTTCAATTGCTCCTGGAGACGGCAGGAAATTCTACACGGACGGACCGCGGGTACATGAGTTTCTTCATGAAATGAACACAGAAGTCCTTACCAAATATGACAGCATGACAGTTGGTGAAATGTCTTCTACAAGCATTGAGGACTGCATCAGATATTCTAATCCTGCCAGCGGGGAGCTCAGCATGACGTTTAATTTTCATCATTTGAAAGTGGATTATCCAAATGGAGAGAAATGGGCACTTGGGGAATTAGATTTTCCTGCACTTAAAAGCATTCTCACAAACTGGCAGACAAAAATGCAGGAAGGAGGAGGGTGGAATGCGCTGTTCTGGTGCAACCATGATCAGCCAAGGATTGTTTCAAGATTTGGGGACGATAAAAATTATCCTGTTGAATCTGCTAAAATGCTGGCAACTTCCATCCACATGCTGCAGGGGACTCCATACATTTACCAGGGAGAAGAGATCGGGATGGCCAATCCGCATTTTAATGACATCAAAGATTACCGTGATGTAGAAACTCTTAATTATTACGAAATTATGAAGGAAAAGGGAATTCCGGAAGCACTTATAATGGAAATCATCAAGCAAAAATCAAGGGACAATTCAAGAACCCCGGTACAGTGGAATGATTCAGTGCATGGTGGATTTACGGAAGGAACTCCCTGGATACCTGTACCTTCATCTTATAAAAGAATAAACGCCGAAAAAGCATTGGCTGACCCTGATTCAGTGTTTTATCATTACCAAAAATTAATTAAGCTTCGCAAGAAGTATGACATTATTACAGAAGGAAGCTTTGAACTTCTTTATCCGGAACATAAAGAGCTTTTTGTATATAAACGGCAGTCTAAAGATGAAGTTTTGCTCGTTATCAATAACTTTTATGCAAAAGAGGCAAAGCTGTCTATCGGTAAGGAATGGATTTCAGATGAATTTGAAGCATCCACCCTGTTATCCAATTATAAAGATGCTCCCGCTATTGCAGAAGAAATGATATTCCGTCCGTATGAATCTATCATTTATCATTTTAAGAAGAAGTGATAAGATTATCTGGGTGATATTAGATGATGAATAAATTCATGAAAATATATGAGGATATATCAAATCAGATCCAGGAAGGAAGCCTTCCTGCAGGCTCGCTCCTTCCCTCTGAGAATGACTTGGCTGATACCTTTCAAACATCAAGAGAAACAATCAGGAAAGCCCTTAAAATCCTTTCTGAAGACGGATATATTCATAAAGTTCAAGGGAAGGGATCCATTGTCCTGGATGTGAAGAAATTTGATTTTCCTATCTCGGGACTGGTCAGTTTTAAGGAACTTTCCAAAAGAATGGGTCACCGGACCAAAACGCATGTGGAAATGCTGCAGGAGATTTTTCCTGATGAAAGCTTGAAGGAGCAATTAAAGCTTTCAAGAGAAGATACAGCCTGGGAAATTCACCGTGTTCGGGAAATAGATAAAGAACGAGTTATTTTCGATAAAGATTTTATCGTAAAGAAAATGGTTCCCGGTTTGAATGAAGCTATTTGCCAGAACTCCATTTATGAATATGTAGAAGAAGAGCTGGGTTTGACAATCAGTTTTGCAAAGAAAGAAATCACTGTGGAAACACCGACTGAAGAAGATCGAAGCTATCTTGATCTGGAAGGCTTCCATAATATCGTTGTGGTAAAAAACTTCGCCTACTTAGATGATACAAGCCTTTTTCAGTATACGGAATCACGCCATCGTCCGGATAAATTCAGATTTGTCGATTTCGCCAGAAGAAAATAAAGGTCCCGAATTTCCCTGATTCTTCATTTCTGATTTGGTCTCATTCAGTCCATGGTTAGTTTTTTCTTAATAAGGGTATGTAATAACCATACACTTTTTAGAGGAGCTGAGGAAAATGGATAAGAGAGTAGTCGGCGTATATGATAGTGGAGAAGATGCAATTCGTGCGGTAGAAGACTTAAAACGGCAAGGATATGACCGGGACGATATTTCAGTCATCGCTAAGGACCGCGATGACGTGGATATGGTCAATGAATCTACTGGAACTAACACAGAAGAAGGAATGGCGGCCGGAGCTGCGACAGGCGGCATCCTGGGCGGTGCTGCCGGGTTATTGGCCGGGGTGGGTGCCTTGGCAATTCCCGGAATCGGCCCGATTCTTGCGGCAGGCCCAATCGTTGCCACTCTAACTGGGGCGGCTGTTGGTGCAGGAACTGGAGGATTGGCAGGTGCTCTTATCGGAATGGGAATTCCTGAAGATGAAGCAGACCGTTATGAAACTGATGTGAAATCAGGTAAATTGCTTGTGCTTGTTGATCCTGATGCTAAGAGAAGTGATTCCGGTTTAACAGAAAAGTATGATACAGATCCTGTACATCCTGGCAGGAATGATCAGCGTGCAGGCTTTGATCAAACCGTTGATGATGTCAATTCCGGCGCTAAAAGATATTGATATACGAAAAGAAGGAGCTGCCTTATAAAGGCAGCTCCTTCTTTTCGTGCACACTGCTATGCTGTCAGG
>NZ_MLYQ01000120.1:0-6232 GCF_001866725.1 Bacillus sp. MUM 13 | reverse complement strand
GAAGGTGAGACCCCGCAGGCAAAGCCGAGGAGGCTCACCGCCCGCCCCGCGGAAAGCGAGCATCCTGGAGCGGAAATCAACCACCTTGTTTCACAGCAGCAAAGTTTATGAAAAAACCCTTTAAAAAAAGAGCCAAACAAAAAACCAGCTCCCTTAAAATAAGGGAGCCGGCCTTGAAGATAGATGCCTTTTTGAAAAGCAGCTAATACAAGAACAATGCCTCTTTAATCATAATATGCTATTCATTTAATACCTTCATCACACTTTTAACGGAATCCGCTGATTTAGAAAGAGCTGTTTTTTCTTCTTCTGTTAATTCAAGTTCAATGATTTTTTCAATTCCGCCGGCACCGATGATAGTCGGTACACCAAGATAGATTCCATCAAAGCCATATTCACCTTCAAGGAAAGCAATCGTCGGAAGAATGCGGCGCTGATCCTTCAATATGGCTTCAGCCATTTCCACAAGAGCTGCAGCAGGAGCATAATAAGCGCTGCCGTTTCCTAGCAGGTTAACAATCTCTCCCCCGCCTGTTCTCGTTCTTGCAACAATGGCATCAAGACGCTCTTTCGAAATTAGTGTTTCAAGCGGAATTCCCCCAGCATATGAATAGCGTACTAATGGAACCATATCATCTCCATGGCCTCCAAGCACGAATCCCGTAATATCCTTAACTGAAATATTTAATTCCTGTGAAATGAATGTGCGGAAACGGGCAGTATCCAAAACTCCCGATTGGCCGATAACACGGTTTTTCGGGAAGCCGGATTCTTTGTAAACGGTGTATGTCATGGCATCTACCGGGTTAGTCAAAACGATGATTGTTGTGTTTGGAGAATGCTTAACAATATCCCGGGTAACTAATTTCATGATTTTTTGGTTTGTCTGGACCAAATCATCACGGCTCATGCCTGGTTTGCGGGCAATGCCCGCTGTAATGATGACGATATCGGAATCTGCTGTATCTTCATAGCTTGATGTGCCTGTAATATTTGCATCAAAGCCTTGGACCGGACTTGCTTCAAGCATATCGAGCGCTTTCCCTTTTGTCGGGTTTTCCATCTGTGGAACGTCAACAAGAACTACATCACCGAGTTCTTTTTGAGCAAGTAAAAATGCAGTTGTCGCACCAGTGAACCCGCCGCCGATTACAGATATTTTTTTTCGGGCATTAGTCATGGCATTTCCTCCTTAAAATATGTAGTTATCCGTTGCATTTTCAGGGCTAACGAAAATATAAGCTTCTAGGGGACAGAACCATTGTAATGCATCCTGTCCCCTAGAAGCTATTAGATTATAATATTAAAGATTTTTGATAAGCTCGTCTGCAAACTCAGAGCATTTAACTTCAGTCGCGCCGTCCATAAGACGTGCAAAGTCATAAGTTACAACTTTTGATTCAATCGTTTTTTCTACAGAAGCTGTAATTAGATTCGCAGCCTCATTCCATCCAAGGTGCTCAAGAAGCAATACGCCTGAAAGAAGGACAGATGAAGGATTTACCTTATCTTGTCCGGCATATTTAGGAGCTGTGCCATGTGTAGCTTCGAAAATGGCATGCCCTGTTTCATAGTTAATGTTCGCTCCCGGTGCAATACCGATGCCGCCAACCTGTGCTGCAAGTGCATCTGAAATGTAGTCGCCGTTTAAGTTCATTGTTGCAACAACATCGAATTCTTTCGGGCGTGTAAGGATTTGCTGAAGGAAGATATCCGCAATGGAATCCTTGATGATGATCTTGCCTTCTGCTTCAGCAGCAGACTGAGCCTTGTTGGCTGCATCTGTTCCTTCAGCTTCTTTGATCTTGTCATACTGGTTCCACGTAAATACTTTATCGCCAAATTCCTTTTCCGCTAATTCATAACCCCAGTTTTTAAAGGCACCCTCTGTAAATTTCATGATATTGCCCTTATGTACAAGTGTTACAGATTTGCGGTTTTCTTTAATTGCATAATTGATGGCAGCGCGCACCAGGCGGGAAGTGCCTTCTTCAGAAACCGGCTTGATTCCGATGCCAGATGTTTCAGGGAAGCGGATTTTATTTACGCCAAGTTCGTTTTGAAGGAAAGAAATCAGTTTCTTTACTTCATCAGAGCCTTTCGCATATTCAATTCCAGCATAGATATCCTCAGTGTTTTCGCGGAAGATAACCATATCAGTATCTTCAGGACGCTTAACAGGTGAAGGGACACCCTGGAAATAGCGGACCGGGCGCAAGCAGACAAATAGGTCAAGCTCTTGGCGCAAAGCTACGTTCAATGAGCGGATTCCGCCGCCGATTGGTGTAGTAAGAGGCCCTTTGATTGCGATGAAATACTCGCGGATCACTTCAAGAGTTTCTTCAGGAAGCCATTCGCCTGTTTTGTCGAAGGCTTTTTGTCCTGCAAGCACTTCTTTCCAGACAATGCTTTTTTCACCGTTATATGCTTTATTAACTGCCGCTTCTAAAACGCGGGAAGCCGCCGCCCAGATATCAGGGCCGATTCCGTCGCCTTCAATAAAGGGAATTACCGGATTATTAGGGACATTTAACGTACCATTTTCAACTGTGATTTTTTCACCTTGTGTCATGTCAATTCCTCCGTTTCAGATATCAAGGGCTGCAGGCTGTCCTTACAGGAAAGCCTTTGGCCCTTTTTCTTACACCTCTAAATTTACTACATAAATGGTTAATTAAAAAAGAAAAAGTTTGTGATTTATCTTTTTTCTACTGGTACATATTTTTGCATTCCTGGCCCTGTATACTCAGCACGCGGGCGGATCAGGCGGTTGTTTGAATATTGCTCAAGGATATGTGCAATCCAGCCGGATGTGCGGCTTACAGCAAAGATCGGCGTGAACAGGTCATGATCGATTCCCAGGCTGTGGTAAACAGATGCTGAATAGAAATCGACATTCGGCGGAAGATTTTTCTGAGATGTCACGATATCCTCAATCTTGACGCTCATATCATAATACTCCGGCTGTCCTGTGATTTCAGTCAGCTTTTGGGACATTTCTTTAAGATGCTTGGCACGCGGATCTCCTTTGCGGTATACCCTGTGTCCAAAGCCCATAATTTTTTCTTTGTTTGCCAGCTTTTCGTTTATAACGGATTCTACACGGCCGACAGAACCGATTTCTGTAAGCATCTTCATAACTGCTTCATTCGCTCCTCCGTGCAATGGGCCCTTAAGGGCGCCGATGGCAGCAGTGACTCCGGAGTAAATATCAGATAAAGTCGCTACACAAACGCGTGCAGTGAATGTAGAAGCATTTAATTCATGGTCGGCATGAAGGACCAATGCCTTATTGAAGGCTGTTTCTTCAATATCGGAAGGCTCTTTTCCGCTTAGCATATATAGGAAGTTGGCAGCAAAGCTAAGGTCAGTACGCGGCGCGACAGGCTCCTGGCCCTTGCGGATACGTGCGAAAGCTGTAACCAGTGAAGGAATTTTAGCCTGTATGCGAATGGCTTTGCGGTAGTTTGCTTCATCAGTCATGGCGTCCGCTTCATCGTCATAGAGAGCTAAACTTGAGATTGCCGTGCGAAGTGCTGCCATTGGGTGAACTTTATCGATTGGAAATGTTTTGAATTGGCTTAGAACTTCTTCAGGAAGGCTGGCATTTTCTGCAAGCTGCTTTGTCAGTTCTTCCAATTGGCTCTTAGTTGGCAGGCTGCCATGCCAGAGTAAATAAATAACTTCCTCAAAAGTCGCATTATTTGCCAGATCGTCAATATCATACCCCGAGTATGTTAACGTATCATCAATGATGGAACTGATTGCGGAAGTTGTTGCCACAATCCCTTCTAGACCCTTTGTTGCTGTCATACAAAACCTCTCCTTTTCATGAGTATTCCCCTATGCTCATAACGTTTACGTATAAATACAGCGCTTCCAAGAAGGTTTAATAACTATTGCTATGTACTGTTCTGGGGAATTAAGACCTTCTGGCATGAAAGCGCACAAAGTGAAGGCGCATTCATTATTTTGTAAAACCAGAATGCAAAACACTTAAACTCTCATTTATTTATTACCCTAGAAACATAGCATTAAAACTTTCCATCGAGCGCTTGCTCAATAACTATACATTCCTGAAAAACCAGGTTTTCAGCGCAGTTCGGATACCTGCTTCCATGTAATCGTTATGGGACTGTTACATGAACATTATAAACAATATTAAGAACTTTGGAAATGAAAAGAATATAAAATGTGAAAAAATTATTATTTTATTAGAAAAATACAAACAAAGAATTTCAGCTGATTTTTGAATAATGATAAAAAATCGTGATATTCCAGATAAAACACGCTTGAAACAGAGAAAAAAGGATTGGCCGCTTTCCTTTTTTCTCTGTTTTATTTATTTTCCTTGCGTGTTATTTAACAACGCTGAAGATTTGCATGAAAATATAAGCAATGCCGGCACCGATCAGCGGCCCGACAGCCACTCCCCTGAACAGGGCAACCGCAAGAATCGTCCCAAAAGCAAGTGCTACTGTAATCTGCGGATCAGTTGATAAAAGCGTAAGGCCATTTTTAGCGATTAACGCCACCGCTATCCCGGATGCAAGAGCAATCCAGGCATATGGCGACTTGACTGCATCTGACAATTCCTTAAATCCGATTGCGCCGCTTGCTATCGGTACAAGCACAGCTATCGTGATAACAGTTACACCTAAATTGATTCCCTTCGACGCCAGGAATGGAAAGACTTTCACTGAAAGTCCCGTGAACTTGAGCAGCAGGAGAAAACCAGCAGCAAACATCAGTGACGTGTTCTTGGCAATCAGCCCTATAATTCCAAGCAAAAGCAAAAACAGGATGGGTCCATTCATATTTCATCCTCCTTTAATATTATTTTGAAATAATTAATCGAAACATTTTTAGATCACCAAGGTACCTATATGTATATGGAGAGGCCATTCTTGGCTAAAATCTAATCTTTCTTTTGTCCCCTGCACTAAGTTACAATGATAACTATAGCAAAACTTGGGGGGAAGTGCCTTGAATCCAGTTTTTTTGAACCGGTTTCTCCGCTTCTTGATTGTGGCGGGAATCATCGCATTAGGCGGAATCGTCTTGTTTTACATTTCCAGATATACATACCCATTTATTATTGCCATGATCATCGCTTTTTTTATGAATCCTTTGGTAGACTTCCTGGAAATTAAAGGACGAATGCCAAGAGGATTGGCCGTCATTATCTCCATTGTATTCATTTTATCTGTATTTGCAGGTCTGATTACCATACTAATTGCAGAAATTGTATCGGGAGCAGATTATTTAGGCGGTGTAGTCCCTGCCCATCTTGATACCCTCATCAATTATTTGGAGGACTTTGCAGCAGGCCAGCTCATCCCCTTTTATAACAAAATTGCTGTACTGTTCAACAATCTGGATGTCAAGCAGCAAACGACCATACTTGATAACATTCAAAATGTTGGCCAAAAACTAGGCAGCACTGCCGGGAACTTCATCCAAGGCTTCTTCCAAAACATCCCTGCCATCATCGGCTGGTTTCCTAACGCAGCCTCCGTATTGATCTTTTCGCTCCTTGCAACTTTTTTTATCAGCAAAGACTGGTACCGCATGTCTAATTTCAGCGGCAGAATCTTGCCTACAAAAATATTTTCCAGCGGCAAACGTATTATCGAAGACTTAAAAAAGGCCCTATTTGGTTTTATTCGGGCTCAATTCACACTCATTTCCTTAACAACCATCATTGTATTAATAGGCTTGCTCATCCTTCGTGTAAAATACGCCATCACGATTGCATTGATATGCGGCATTGTGGATCTTCTCCCATACCTTGGAACTGGCACCGTTTTTGTGCCTTGGATCATTTATGAAGTGATATCCGGAAATACAAGTCTGGCAATTGGCCTTTCAGTATTATATGTCATTGTGCTAGTACAGCGTCAGCTCATGGAGCCAAAAGTGCTTTCATCAAGCATCGGACTGGACCCCCTGGCTACATTAGTTTCCCTTTTTGCCGGCTTTAAGTTAATCGGCTTCCTTGGCCTGGCTGCCGGACCTGTTGTTTTGGTTATTATTAATACATTGATAAAAGCACATGTTTTTTCTGATATATGGGATTTCATTATGGGCAGAAACACTAATGTAAGATGAAACCCTCTAATATAATGAAGGCTGTAAACTTTGTTGCTACCTGAACAGGGGGTTGATTTCCGCTTCAGGATGCTCGCTTTCCGCGGGGCGGGCGGTGAGCATCACAAGCAATGCTTGCGGG
>NZ_MLYQ01000012.1:0-58389 GCF_001866725.1 Bacillus sp. MUM 13 | reverse complement strand
CGAAGCATCCTGGAGCGGAAATCAACCCCTTGTTTCATAGCAACAAAGTTTACGAAAACACCCAAAAATAAAAACCTCGATTTTGTTCATAAAAAATAAATTAACGGCCTTTTTTGATTGAAGACCATCAAAAAAGAGAATAAGAGTCTTTTTTTATTGTCTTTTAAGGTTGAAATTTCAATTTGGTTTAAATTAATCCCTGCATATTTAGATTTATCCTGAATATTGAGTTGAAAAAAGCCGGCTCATTCCCTTAAACGAGGAACAAGAGGGCCATTTTGTTTGAAGGCCGCCTAAAAGTCTAAAAACGAATGATTTTGAAGCGGCCATATATTTGTACAAGTAGAGGGTGTTTTTGGAGAGATGTTTTCTTTAGAAGTAGTCCCGCCCAATAAATAGCCAATAATCATTTTCTGTGTCATTTCCCTCTGCCCGGCATACTATGTATTAACCCATTGAAGTACTTCCTTAATAAGAATAAGGAGATGTTTTACATGTCTGACGGAGTTGGATTTGGCGGAGGTTTCGCATTATTAATTGTTTTGTTCATCCTTTTAATTATCATCGGCTGCAGCTGTGGCGGCGGTTATGCCGGCGGCTACGGATACGGCGGATATTGCTGAAAAAAACCGGCCTGCTGCAGGCCGGTTTTTTACTATCCATCCATTGGCAGTTACAGATTTTCAATGGCTTCTTCTATAGGCACATTGCCGTTTAATATTTCAAAGGATTTATTCAATGTTCTTACAGCGGTAAGAGAATGGACAAGCACCTGGGCGACATCTCCCCTTGTGATAGATCCTTTATGGCTTTCCAATTTTTCCTGGGCGACGATTTTACCTGTTGGATCATCGAATGAAAGTGCTCCTGGACGCACAATGGAGTAAGACAAGCCGCTGCTTTTTAAATGCTCATCTGCATCATGCTTGGCCTGATAATAATTCTGCATTTCCTTTGCTCCCTGCTCAGGATAATCTGATCCCATGGAGCTCAGCATGACAAAGCGCTTAATGCCAGCTTTCTTTGCAGCATCGACAATCTTTATCGCGCCATTTCTATCAACGGAAATGGTTTTTTCAGGGCCGGTCTTTGATCCGGATCCCGCTGCGAAAATCACAGCATCCATATCTTTGAGTGCATGATCAACCTCTTGCTCCAAATCGGCTATAACCGGGATTGCACCAAGAGCCTCCATGTCATTCTGCTGTTCCTGGCTGCGGATCATGGCATATGCCTGATGCTCGCTGTTACGGCTAAGAATTTCTGCCGCTATTCTTCCTGTATGTCCGTTTGCGCCGACGATTAATACTTTCATTATTTTTCACCCTCTCATTTTTGCTTCTCGTATTATCTTCCCCGGCAGTTAATGAAGTAAACTACATTGTATTCCTAAGCCTTCATGGCCCAATAAAAAAAGGAAACCAGAACGGGCAAAACAAACGCCCTGGTTTCCTTTCATCTTTATATGAATTTCTGTTTTAGAACATAGAAGAACTATGCATAGGCTGGATTCTTGCCTTCGGATCGATGTATTGCTTTGCATTATTAATGGCAGTTGGAGCCTCGCCAAATCCGCTTGCAATCAATTTTACCTTTCCGTCATATGTGCAGATGTCGCCAGCTGCATAAATGCCGGGAATGTTGGTTTCCATTTTCGAATTAACAACAATGGTGTTTTTCTGAATATCCAATCCCCACTCTTTAATTGGCCCAAGGGAAGAAACAAAGCCATAATTGACTATTACAGAGTCCACATCAATTACTTCCTTCTCTTCTCCGTTTGCACCTTCAACAACAACCTGTGTGATCTTGTCTTCATTTCCGATAAATTCAGCAGGAACGAAAGGTGTTTTGATGTCTACTTTAGAATTTTTAAGGTTTTCGACACTATGTTCGTGGGCGCGGAATTTGTCGCGGCGGTGAACGATGGTTACCTTTTCGGCAATTGGCTCAAGCATGAGTGCCCAGTCTACTGCAGAATCTCCGCCTCCAAATACGACAACCTTCTTGCCGGCAAACTGATTTAAATCATCAATAAAGTAGTGAAGGTTTTTGCCCTCATATTTAACGGCATCCTCCAATTCAATTCTGCGGGGCTGGAACGCTCCGTTTCCTGCAGTGATAATAATTGTTTTTGAATAGTGGATTCCTTTTTCTGTTGTTAGCTTGAATATTCCGTCTGCCTGCTTTTCAAGCTTTTGCACAGATTGTTCCAATACCACTTCTTGTTCGAATTTGGACATTTGCTCTTTTAAATTATTAACAAGCTCTTGTGCCCGGACCTTGGGAAACCCTGCAACATCATATATATATTTTTCCGGATATAATGCTGATAGCTGGCCGCCAAGCTGCGGCAGACTTTCGATGATTTTTACGGTCGCCTGTCTCATTCCTCCGTAAAAAGCAGTGAATAAGCCTACCGGACCTCCGCCGATGATTGTTATATCAAATACCTGTTCATTTTCTTCCAAGTGATAACCTCCTAAGTAATAACTCTAATCTGCCTTATATTTTATCATAAATAATATCTTAATCCTTTTAAATAATACTGATTTGGCAGGTGAATTAAAAGGCTGACTTTTTTTAAATTCAAAAGAATCCGTCAAATCCTCCGGAAAAAGCCACTGGAAAAGTGCGGTTAAGGAAGGTGCTGAGTGTAACAGAACACTTTAAAAAATGATTGTGTTATGAAAAAAATGGGTATGTAAAATTTAGCTTTCTATTTGTTCAGTTAGTATTAAACAAATGGTTTTTATTGAAAAAATGATGAAGAATATTATTTTTTTAGAAAAGTTATGAGAATTTTCCGAACAACACCTCCTAGCTTCTTCATGCTTTAGTGAATACATTCACAAAAAAATTTGTATTTTTATCACTATTGTTCGTGCAACCTGTAAATGATAAGTACAAGGTAAACAGAAATAATAGTAAAGGTGAAGTGATACCCTTGAACAAACCAAAAATCGTTATATTAGGGGCGGGCTACGGCGGTTTAATGACGGTTGTCCGCCTGCAGAAGGCATTAGGTGTCAATGAAGCGGATATTGTCCTGATTAATAAACATGATTATCATTATGAAACAACCTGGCTGCATGAAGCCTCGGCAGGTACCCTGCATCCAGACCGGGTGCGGTACGATGTCAAAAGCGTCATTGATAAAAATAAAGTTGATTTTATTAAAGGCACTGTGACAGAAATGAAGATTGCAGATAAAAAAGTCATCCTTGAGGACAGGGAAGTTTCTTACGATTATTTAGTTGTATCCCTGGGGGCTGAAGCCGAAACATTCGGCATTCAAGGCCTAAAGGAACATGCTTTCGCGATTACGAATGTAAATGCTGCGAGGCAGATTAAAGAACATATTGACCTGCAGTTTGCGACATTCCATGCAGAGGAAGAAAATAAGCTCGAGCGCCTGACCATTGTGGTTGGAGGGGCCGGCTTTACGGGAATTGAGTTTCTTGGCGAATTGGCCAACCGCATTCCCGAGCTATGCAAAGATTATGATGTAGACTTCCGCCATGTACGGGTAATTTGTGTTGAGGCTGCACCAAGCGTACTGCCGGGCTTTGACCCTGAGCTGGTAGAATATGCGGTACATTACCTTGAGAAAAAAGGCATTGAATTTATGATTGGGACTCCCATAAAAGGGTGTACTCCTGATGGAATCATCGTTGGCAAGGGAGAGGAAGAAGTAGAGGAAATTAAGGCAGGGACAGTTGTCTGGGCTGCTGGAGTACGCGGAAGCTCGATTATTGAAACCTCCGGGATCGAGGCTGCCCGCGGCCGTGTGAAGGTAAACCATGACCTGAGAGTCCCAGGACATGAAGATATTTTTATCATTGGAGACTGCAGCTTGGTCATTAACGAAGAAATTAACCGGCCATATCCGCCGACTGCACAGATAGCCATGCAGCAGGGGGTAGCGGTGGCAAAGAATCTGACTAAACTAATCCGCAACGAAGATGATTTGATTTCTTTTAAACCAGACATCAAAGGTACGGTATGCTCACTTGGGGAACATGATGCAATAGGTGTGGCATTTGGCAAGAAAATGGCAGGAAAGAAAGCTTCCTTTATGAAAAAAGTAATTGATAACCGTTCATTATATATGATCGGCGGTGCCTCTATGGTCCTAAAAAAGGGAAAATTCAATATTTTTTAATATGCTGCTTGTAATTAGCTGAGAGTAAGGGTCCTTTGCCAGGTTTGGTGGGTATGCTGAGAATTAAATGGGTATTGCTGAGTGAATGAAAGGCTGTTAAGGTTTTCCTTAATGGTCTTTTTACCTTTAGATGTAAGCTGATTTGCAGTAATCGCTGATGCTCTGCAATTGCGGATTCCTTGGGAACCAGACAGGAGCGATGCAGCGGGAAGTTTTGAAGGCTGCGATTGTGAATGTGGAAAGACAGGATAAACAGAAAATTAATTCAAATGGGGAGGGGCAATGAGCGTATGAAAGAACGCGGTAAGAATGTATGGCTGGCTGTTTCAGGCCTTGTCGCTGCAGAGGATGGAAAATGGCTTGTCGTTAATAAAAGATATGGTGGACTAAAGGGTGTATGGTCTCTGCCTGCCGGTTTTGTAAAAGAAAACGAAACTGTCGATGAAGCTGTTATCCGGGAGGTTTTGGAGGAAACAGGAATACAAGCAGAGGTAGAAGGATTGCTTGGGGTAAGAAGCGGCGTTATCCGCAATGAAATAAGCGATAATATGCTGATCTTTCTGCTGAAGCCACGATCCTTTGATGTGATTGCTCAGACAGAGGAACTATATGAGGCTAAATTTATAGATCCTGAGATTTTGATAAAAGAAGGCAAGCATTCTGTATTGCTTGCGCAGCTGCTTTCTTATAAAAAAGAGCATATGCAAACGGTGCTGGATGGGATTGATCCAGGGAGCCACTTTGGATACACTTCTTATAAAATATTTTTGTAATTTTCAGTAATTTTAATTAAAGATGAGCAAACGGGAGAAATGGTGTGATGTATCCGTTTACATAAAAGTATAATGTCCATTTTGGGGGTTTTCATTTTTTTTAATTCTTGATATATTATCAGAAAATTTAAAAAAATAAAGGGGATCTGAAAATGAACAATAAAAATAATGAGTGTCTTTACTGTGCTGGAAAAGGCTATTTTCAACTGCTGCTTGGAGGATCAGAGACCTGTTCTTGCTGTCAGGGAAGCGGAAAAGTAAAGGAACAAAAATAAACGGGCTCCTTCTTTGGAGCTCCTTTTTTATGAAAATAATATGGATCTTTTTTAGCTGTTTCATATATTACGCAGGAAATCCGGTGAAACCCCTTTCTCTATGAGATGATTTTCTTGAATATACTGGCATTTCAGTTATTGACGGACATACGTGCATTAAGTAAACTAAAATAGATGCTTCTTGTAGGGGGTCTTAAATAAAATGCGAATGCCGCTGCCGGTTTTAATCATATCCGTTGTTTTATTTTTTGTATTATTTTTTGGAATCGGCTTTTTGCTTAATATGTTGTTTCGTTCCTCATGGATCATGGTCATTATTTTCCCGATAATAGCAATTTTCATTGTCAATGGTGCAAAGCTGATACAGTATTTCAGAGAACCTGGTACAGTATTTGGACAGATGGGCGGGAAATTTTCTGCACTGCAGTCTGCAGACATCATCATTTTGGCAAGCGGCCTTGCGGGGGCTATTTTAGCAGGGTTCATTATCAAATTATTAAGAAATAAAGGGTATCAAATGTTCTAATATCGAACAGGCTGTGTCAGATGACAGCCTGTTTTTTTCTTATCAAAAAATTAATGTTATAAAGTTTTTATAAAACAATTGCGGATAAGCTTCTTCACTTATGCTGGTCGGAGGCCACCAGGACGGTGGTCACAAAGACGTTGCCACAGGACGTGGCGTTCTTAGTCTTTGATCCTCTGAGAGGCGCTTCCGCTTTTTCGTCAATCCAGCTTCAGCGCCTAGCCCCTCGAGGTCATAAGGCACGTAAGAATTGAAGGCAAAAAGCGCCTTCTATTCTTACGTGCCTTATGCTGGTCGGGGCTTTCAAGGCGCTTCCGCTTTTTATAAAAAAATGTTTCTCTCTTTTATGCATACTTTTCCTTTTTTCGGGAAAGAAATATGAAATGAGAGGAGTGAAATATTTTTATATGACAAAAATTAAAAATACAGCTAAAAGAGCGGGAATCCTCCTGCTTTTTGCAGCGGCGCTTCATGCTACCTTCTATCATATTACAGGTGTAGATGCTAAAATAGCAGATTTTCTGCCGGAAACGAGCTCTGCCTATCACAGCACATCATGGAGCAAAGCTATGGACTTAGGTACACGCCCGCAGAGTAATTCTTTGCATCCTGCATATAGTGCGGCACCAATGGTTTTATCCAGCATAGAACATGTGCAGCCGCAGTCTATTGAAAGCAAAATGAATTTTTCGCAATATCCTAAAGCGAAGGTTAAGGCTACAGGGTATACGGCAGGATACGAATCCACCGGAAAAAAACCTGGAAACCCTTCATATGGCATTACATATTCCGGAGTTAAAGTTAAAAGAGACCTATACTCCACGG
This sequence comes from Bacillus sp. MUM 13, assembly GCF_001866725.1. Lineage (NCBI taxonomy): Bacteria > Bacillati > Bacillota > Bacilli > Caryophanales > Bacillaceae > Bacillus > Bacillus sp. MUM 13. Next base: position 51,825 of record NZ_MLYQ01000012.1, on the reverse strand, counting down.
TTGCTGCTGATTTAAATGTTTTTCCTGTCGGAACCATCCTTTTCATTCCGGACTATGGTTATGGGGTGGTGGCGGATAAAGGAGGGGCTATAAAAGGCAACGAACTGGATTTATTTTATGATACGGTAGAAGAGGTTTACAGCAACTGGGGAAAGAAAACACTGGATGTTTATATCATAAAAAAGGGTGACGGAAAGCTGTCAGAAAAGCAGCTTACAAACCTGAACGAAAATAAGGAGCTGCAGGTTTTCCGCCAGCAATTTACAGGGAAATCAATGCACTAAAAGCATGCTATACATAACGGAACAAAACAGAAGCAAGCATTGAGGGCATTTAGCCTCAGTGCTTGCTTCTGTTATATAAACTCTTATTGCAGCGTGCTTTTAGAAGACGTTAATAGTGGAAATTCCTTTGGATGCAAAAGTCCTGCAAGTTTGTGCAGACCCTCGAGGAGCCGGGGAGACGGCCTGCAGTACAGAGGCTCTTCCAATATGAATATATTATTGTTCTTCACTGCCTGGAGTTCTCCCCATCCCTGCCGTTTTTTAACAAGATCTGGCTTTACCTTCTTTTCAGGAACGCCTACCCATGCAAGGCAGATGTAATCAGGGTCGTGCTGAATGACATCATCAGAGGACACTTGTACACTTGCAAGCTCAATGTTCTCAAAAATATTATAGGCACCTGCCAGCCTTGAAATTTCCGTCAGCCAGTTAATGCCGCCGGGCGTGAATAATGGATTTGGCCACCACTCCCAGTATAGGGAGGGCTTATGCTTAATTTTGCTTGCGGCTATGCGGAATTCCTCCAGTGATGCAAGGAATTGCCCGGCTCTTTTTTCTGCCGCCTCCTTCATTCCCAATGCTTCACCGAGGACAATTAAGTCGTTGGCTATATCATCCAGAGACTGAGGATTGAAGATGATATGGGGAATGTTCCTTTTCTCCAATTCCGCGATGTTTTTTTCCATTCCAGGCACACTGAGCGAGGCAAGGACAAGATCGGGATTTAAAGCTTCCAGGCGATCCATGCGGATGGATAAGTCTGGCCCGAGCTTAGGAAGGCTTTGCAGATGTTCTGGCCAATCAGAATAATCATCAAGGGCTATCAGCAGGTCGTCTGCTCCCAGATAAACGCATAGCTCTGTATTGCTTGGACATATTGAAATGATTTTCATGCTCTCACCTTCCAAAAAATGAAATGGCTCTCTGATGCATTTGAAATGAGCCCTGCAGATTAAATAATAGCAGAATATGCCATGTGAAAGCCTATCCTTGGAATAAAAGCATATTAAGAATAAGTGCAACGAATATGCCGGACAATCCTCCAAAGAACACTTCGATAGGCTTGTGTCCAAGCAGCTCCTTCAATTTCCGCTGCTTTTGTTTTTCCTCTTTTTTCTGCCAATTCTTTGCTTCTTCTACAAAAGTGTTGAAATCTGCCACAAGACGATTCAAAACCACTGCCTGTTCGCCAGCCTGCCGCCTTACGCCTGTTGCATCGAACATCGTAATAATGGCAAAAACAGCAGCCACAGCAAATGAAGGAGAGTCAGGTCCGGACTCTATTCCTATGGCAGTTGCCAGCGCTGTAACGGCAGCGGAGTGGGAGCTTGGCATGCCGCCTGTAGAGGTAAGCAATGACCAATCCATTTTTTTAAAAGCAACGAAATGGATGGGAACCTTGATGAACTGTGCGAAAAATATGGCAACCAAAGATGATATTAAAGGGAAATTAAAAAAAAATTCCAAGCTTATTCGCCTCATTTCTTTAAAATTATTATTAAATGTTAATGGTGGATTCACATTGGCCGTGAGAAAGCTTTTTCAGACGGCAGAATTTATTGATTCAATAAATGAAGCCAAATTCCTTCTTAAACCTCCAAAATTGTCATTGTCATATGTTCTTTGTTCTCCAGTTTGCAATTCTTTAAACATTTCGCCGGCAAAAAAAGCATGTATTCACAGCAGAGGTCAGTGACAGCTGCTGTTCTTTCATCCTTAACATTCGAAAAATATCGATAACTTGGATATAATGGAGAGAGACAATATGAGAGGGGAATGACAGAATGTTTAATGTCCTGAATGAGCTAGATTTAAATCAAAGCCAGGAATGTCTGCTGATAGGAGTTTTTGATAAACCTGCCAGACTTTCGGGTGCCGCTGAAAGTGCTGATCAGAACTTGGAAGGGCAGCTTTCGGAATTATTAAAATCCGGAGATATCTCCGGAAAGAAAAAAAGCATCGGCAAAATACATACATTAGGTAAAATTGGAATAAAAAGGCTAGTGTTCATCGGTTTGGGCAAAGAAAGTGAGCTGACTTTTGAAATACTTCGCGAGGCATACGGAAGAGCTTTTAAAAGCCTGAACGGGAAATTCACTTCCCTTGCTGCAGACCTTGATACCTTTACCTCTGAGAAAATTGGCGCACTTGACGCTGCACATGCATTAAGTGAAGCTCTGGCGCTGTCAACGTATGAATTTGAGGGGTATAAGCAGAAATCGAATGCTGCTGTAAAAACACTGCATTCCTTTAACGTTTATACAAAGGAAGACTCTGAGGAAATTCTTGCTTCCCTGACAGTTGGCCATGTTTTCGGTAAAGCTACAAACTCGGCAAGAACACTTGTCAACCTGCCAGGAAACCTTCTGACATCAACCGATCTTGCGGATTATGCGGCAGATCTTGGCGGGCGCTACGGATTTGAAATTGAGATTTTGGAAAAGGATGAAATGCTTGAGCTTGGAATGGGCGCGCTTTTAGCGGTCAACCAGGGATCTGTTGAACCTCCAAAAATGATTGTTTTAAAATATCAGGGAAAAGAAGAGTGGAAGGATGTTATTGGTCTTGTCGGAAAAGGTATTACCTTTGATACTGGCGGATACTCTTTGAAAACGAAAACAGGTATTGTCGGAATGAAAACAGACATGGGAGGCGCTGCAGCTGTTCTTGGCGCCATGGAGATTATCGGCGAGCTAAGACCAGAGCAAAACGTTGTAGCTGTCATTCCATCGACAGACAATATGGTCAGCGGAAATGCCTTTAAGCCTGACGATGTTATTACTTCGATGAGCGGCAAGACCATTGAAGTCCTGAACACGGATGCGGAGGGACGGCTGGTGCTGGCTGATGCAGTCACGTATGCAAAGCAGCACGGAGCGGAATATCTGGTCGATGTCGCCACACTGACTGGCGGTGTTATCACAGCGCTGGGAAATGATATGACAGGTGCCATGACTAATAATGAGGAATTTTTTGAACAAGTGCTTGAAGCCTCATTCGAAGCAGGTGAGCCAATGTGGAGACTTCCTATTACGGAAAAAGATAAAGAACGTGTAAGAGGAAGCCGGATTGCAGATCTCAATAATTCACCAGGCGCAGCAGGGCACGCAATAATGGGCGGGGCATTTGTCGGTGAATTCGCCGAGGACACTCCGTGGGTGCACCTTGATATTGCCGGCACTTCAACTGCAAACTCTTCATCTGACCTTGGTACAGCAGGAGGAACAGGTGTCATGACAAGAACACTCGCCTTGCTGGTGGAAAGATTTGAGTCGGAAAAATAAGGGTACAATGCCTGCCGTTTGTGCATAACGCTTAGCCTCTCGAGCTCATAAGTCATCTCCGGATTCAAGGCAAAGAGCGCCATCTATTCGGAGACGCCTTATGCTGGTCGAAGGCCCCCAGGATGGGGGTCGCAAAGACGCTGCCGCAGGACGCGGCGTTCTTAGTCTTTGATTCACTGAACAGGCGCTTTCGCTATTTTTTGTAATCCAGCTTCAGCGTCTAGCCTCTTGAGGTCATAAGTCATCTCCGAATTGAAGGCAAAGAGCGCCTTCTATTCGGAGACGCCTTATGCTGGTCGAGGCTAACGAGGCGCTTCCGCCTTTTTATGTAATCCAGCTTCAGCGCCTAGCTCGCTGAGGCCTGCAGGATGCAGGTCATGAAGGCGTTTCTGCAGGATGCAGAGTACTTAGCCTTCGATCATTGAAAGATGTTTTGTCCTCAGAAGGCAAAGAACGCCTTCTAAGGCCAAAACCCTATTTGCTTCGCGAGCTGACCGAGGCGCTTTCGCTTTTTTTGTAATCCAGCTTCAGCGCCTAGCCTCTCGAGGTCATAAGTCATCTCCGAATTGAAGGCAAAGAGCGCCTTCTATTCGGAGACGCCTTATGCTGGTCGAGGCTAACGAGGCGCTTCCGCCTTTTTATTAGAAATTCATCCATTTTATTCTTAATATAATGTGGCAGCAGCCTTCTTGGGTATTTGCTGTTTTCGGATGGAAGTCCAGGCGGATGCCGTCAGGTGAGAAGAGGATGTCTGGAGAAGTTTGTATACCCGTCCTTAAAATCAGTTTGCGTACTTCGTTCATGTCGGAAGACTGGGCGGCAGACATGATTTTCTGTGAAAGGGCCCTGGAGTGCGTTAAAGATGAAAGCAGTTTTTCAGCATCTCTCAACAAGGCCAGGGAGACATTTGCAGACTTTATAAACATATCCGGGTTTGTCATGTTAAATTGCCTGTCTGCTGCGACAGGGTATGAATAAGGAGATAGATGCAGATAGGATGGATGCTGATAATAACCGGGATAATAAAAATAGGGTATATTCCCCATATCCTTTCCTCCTTAGCGTATGACTGATTAAAACAGCAGCAATTCGAAGTGTTCTGCCTATAAGGTATGAAGGCTAAAAGGTTTATATGTTCCTAATGTATGCGAAGACTTATGCAGCAGAGATATAAATTTGTGCAGCATCAGGAAATTCCCATAAAAAAGGAGATATGATAATGGATATGAATCTGAAGGATACGCTAATGACTTCGCTTGGTATTGAAATTACGGAATTATCACAAGGCAAGGTCATTGCGACAATGCCTGTAGATAAAAGAACCTGGCAGCCATATGGTTTGCTTCATGGAGGAGCTTCCGTTGCGCTGGCAGAAACAGTAGCAAGCGTCGGAGGATTTGAATTAGTGGACAAGGCCAGTGAAGCGGTTGTCGGGCTTGAAATTAATGCGAACCATATAAAAGGAAAAAAATCAGGAATTGTAACCGCAGAAGGAAATCTGCTTCACAGGGGCAGGACCACTATGGTGTGGGATATTAAAATTCGCGATGAAGAAGAAAATCTAATTTGTGTTTCCAGATGTACATTGGCTGTTATTAAAAGAAAGCAAGAGTAGAACAGTCCGGACTTTAGAGCGTCTGCCATACAAGCAAGAAGGGGATAGGCAAGACGGTCTCCGGCTGTTACATGCAGCATATTCAACACGGATTGCCCAAGCAGAAACAGAGACGGAGAGACAGAATGAAGAACACCTATTTAATCGGGCATTTCCCTCTTATATCAATCATTCTTTTCAGTCTTTCATTTGGCTTGTATGGTGAAATGGAAGCATTGATATTGATTCAAAAGATTGGCATTTATAAAGGAATGCTTGAGTTTCTTTCAAAGGCAGAAATAAAGCTTGCTCTTTTGCTTGTTATATTTTTGCTGTTTTTTATGCTATTTTCTGCATTGAAACTGATATCAGATACTGCTATTGAAGTTTCACTGCTGTTTTTTTCAAAAGATTCCGATGGTAATGGACTAAAGAGAATCCGCATGGCTGCCGTTATTTTTGCGGCAGGGGGCGCTGTTTCACTCGTGAGTGTTCAATCCCTTACAGGTTTAGCGGCCATTTTTCTGGGAACCGCTTTTATAGCTTTTATTTATTTTGTTTTTGCGGTCAGTCCTAATTTAAGCATGCCCGGAATGATCGGATTGATTTTCTTTCACACAATCATTTGGGCATCATTCATTTTACTTGTCGCTTATTCATCTCTAAAGCTCTATAACAGCATCATGAACAGCCTGCCGATATAAAAAAGATAAGCAGGCAAAAAGGGCATCGATTATTCGGTGCCCTTTTTGCTTTTTATTAGCTTGTTGATATCCTTCCAAATCATTAAATGCGGGGCGGAGGGCTGAATGGCAGACAGACCTGCAGGGCGGTCTTTCCCGACCCAGACGCCCGTCGTATAATCTTCAGTAAGCCCGACAAACCACATATCCTTGACTCCGTTTGTTGTTCCCGTTTTCCCGCCTATGTAGCTGGAAGGAATATAGGCTTTTTTTGCTGTCCCATTAACGGTTACCTCATGAAGCAAATCCCGCATCTTTTTGACGGTGTCCCTGTTCCAGACAACGGATAAATGGTCGTTCCACCTATAAAGGGTCTTGCCGGATTTATCAGTTACGCTTGTAATCGCTCTTGCCGGCTGATAGTTCCCATCCGCAAAGCTAGTATAAGCATCCGTCAGCTCAAGGGGACTGGTGCCATAGGCGAATCCTCCAACAGCAGCTGTTAATCGGCGGTCATCAGCTGTCACTTCTTTAAAATGGAAAGGTTCAAGATGGCGGAAGCTTCTCTCTATCCCATTTTTCTCAAATAATCGGATGGCAGGGGTATTATAGGATTCGGCAAAGGCTTTTTTAATGGTTACCATTCCATAGCTTTTCCGAGTATAATTTTTAGGGCAATACCCATTTTTGCAAAAGTCTGCACCGCTTACCTTTTCGGCGGTGCTAGCATGAGAATCCTCAATATATGGGGCATATACGAGCAGCGGCTTAATGGCTGAACCCGGCTGGCGAAAACTTTGGTAGGCTCTGTTGAAAGAATTAATTTTATAATTCTTTCCCCCAATCAAAGAGACAAGCCGATGCGTATTATGCTGTATGACCGCTGCAGCTCCTTCTGCTCCAGAACCGGCCAATCGTGTTTGAACAGATTGCCGGGCTCGTTTTTGGATAGCAGGATCAAGAGCTGTATGGATGGTTATACCGGATTGCAGAAGCAGCGTGACTTTTTTGGACAATTTTTCATTTGCTTCTTTTCTTGCTTTAGAGTCATAGCTTATAAGTTTTTCTGACAGCCCTTCCGACTGTGCGACCAATTGGCTGAACTCCTGGAGGGCGTAGACGGTATAGTCAGGATATAATGATTTAGGTTTGCTGATATCCAGTTTAATTTTTTCATGGATGGCTTTTAGGTATTCAGCCTTTGACAGCTTGTTTGCCTGCAGCATTTGCTTGAGAATCCTTTCCTGCCGCTTTTTTGTAAGCTGGTAGTGTGTCAGCGGATTGTAAAGGGTTGGATTATTGGGAATAGCTGCCAGGTAGGCGATCTCAGCCTTTGAAAGCTGCTTCAGAGGCTTGCTATAATAAAATTGGGATGCAGCTTCTATTCCATAGGAGCCATTTTGATAATAGATGGCATTGATATATAGCTCGAGAATTTCACTCTTTGTCAATTTTTTTTCAAGCTGCCAGGAATATAAAAGCTCTGTCAGTTTCCTGTTATACGTTTTTTCCTGGGTAAGATAAAGATTTCTTGCAAGCTGCTGTGTAATGGTGCTGCCGCCCTGGCTGAACGTGTCATGCTTGGAGTTAACGAGTATCGCCCTGCCTATGGCAAGTGCATCCACCCCAGAATGCTGGTAAAAGCTTCGGTCCTCAATGGTAATGAAAAGCTGTTTAAGGAATTCAGGAATGTCTTTTTGGGAAAGGTAGATTCTTCTTTCTGTATTGCTGATTTCCAAAATGGTTTTCCCTGTATCATCAGTCATGTAGCTTGTTTGAGGGATCGTGATGCTTTTATAATTCACCTTTTTATCAAGTAACTGCTCCGCACTCTGTGCATGTGTCCACTCATTGACGGAATAGACCAGAAGGATGTATAAAAAAGGTACTAGCATTAAAATAAAAATATAGCCTAGGATCGTGCGCATACTTATACTTCCAATCTAATATATTTTGGGTATGGCGTAGGGCATGCCAACAGACTTTCAAAGCTGTGCGGTTATATCAAACCCATTTGTTTTATCGGCTTCAATGAGTGCTTTTTCACAAAATAAGAGATATTGCACCAGAAAAAACAAATAAAAAAAAGCAGATTGCATGTAACTTTTATTAATAAAGACTGTGGTTTCTGCACTTTGCTGATTGAAACTGAAATCAGCATGAGCGTTTAATAGAGCTTTAAAAAAAGTAAAAAAATTTCAAAATTTTCTGCTATAATTTGAATAAGCATTTTGGGAAACATGCTTGTTTGTCAGTATATTTAAACAAAGCATAAAAAAGGAGGCTTTGAAGATGAAAGACCAGGTTCAGTATTTATTTATCGATTTTGAGTTTACAATGCCGGAGGGAAGGGCGAATCCACAAGGCTTTTTTGCGGAGATCATAGAGGTCGGTTTTGTGACCGTTATGGGTGAAGAGATGAATGATCAATTTTCTTCGTTTGTTGCCCCGGTAAAATTCCCGCAGCTTACAGAACGCTGTAAAAACTTTCTTCACATTTCACAGGAGCAGGTGGAGCAGGGAATGTCTTTCAGTGAGCTTGTTTCATTGTTAAGCAGCTATGAGCAAAAGTGTCCGACAACTGTCGTGACATGGGGAAATATGGACATGAAGGTGCTTAGGCAAAGCTGCCAGAGGAATGGAATAGAATTTCCGTTTAAGGGCAAACTGATCGATTTGTCTATGGAGTACAAACGTTTTTTTGGAGATCAAAATCAGACAGGTTTGTGGAAAGCTGTACAGGCATATGGAAAAGAAGGCACTGGAAAGCATCACCGTGCATTGGATGATGCCATAACCACATATAACATTTTTAAACTGGTTGAGAAAGATAAAAGCTATATGAAAAATCACCAGCCGACAACGATTGGGGAACGCATTGATTTATCCCAAGTCTTGAATAATCTTGCATTATAAAAGCCAAATCACTATCACTGATTTGGCTTTTATTGTTTCTTTTATTTGAAGTAATCCCCTTCAAGATCCTCGAGCATTTCAAGACTTTTTTGATTCCACTCCGTTTTGTCTTCCAATAATTTATTTTTCATTGCTTTCACGGCTTCTTTAAGTGATTCAGTATAATCCGGTATTTCTCCTTCGTAATGCCTGACCATGTTCATTGAAACATTGGTCTGTTCCCTATAGGCTAAGGAACGTCTTTGATGGAACATTGCTACATCTGTTTGCTTTGGATTGTGAAGGTCACCTTGCATGGGATGCTTGGAAACAGCCATGACCTTTACCAGATATGCCTGCGGGCGGATGCCGGTTATTTCACCGATATATTTTCCTGTTTTATATATGGCGGTTACACGGTCGCCAATTTTAAAATCCTGATCTGTCATTTTCTTTCCTCCTTGGAAAAATGCGATTGATATACACTATCATACATAAAATGGGCCTGCTTTTACAGCGTGGTCTTTTGCTGCGCTCTGCTTAGGCGCTTGCGCTTTTTATTAATCCAGCTCCAGCGCCTAGCCTCTCGAGGAGAAGGCAAAGAACACCTTCTCGTCTTACGTGTCTTATGCTGGCCGAGGGCCCCCAGGATGGGGGTCACAAAGACGTTGCCGCAGGAAGCGGCGTTCTTAGTCTTTGTTCCGTTGCATGGCGCTTGCGCTTTTTATTGATTCGTGTAAAGTGTACATTGTAAGGAAATGACTAGTAGTAGGTTAACTTTCATTATCGTATGGAAGATATATAGGAAAGAAGGAATGTACAATGGTTCATTATCCGCAATTATCGAAAGAGTTATCTGAAAATGAAAAAGCAGTTGTGATGGAAACTTCTCAGGGAAGCATTAAAATTAAGCTTTTCCCGGAGCAGGCGCCAAAAACTGTGGAGAACTTTATTACTCATGCCCAAAATGGATACTATGATGGTGTTATTTTTCACCGTGTCATCAAGGACTTTATGATTCAGGGCGGAGACCCTGATGGAACTGGCATGGGCGGCGAGAGCATTTGGGGAGATACTTTCGAAGATGAATTTTCCATGGAGCTTTTCAATCTCCGCGGGGCGCTTTCAATGGCTAATGCCGGACCGGGTACAAATGGGAGCCAGTTTTTTATCGTTCAAGCCCAAAATGTGGACAGCCGGATGGGTGAGCAAATGAAACAGGCCGGCTATCCGGAGGAAATTATTGAAGCTTACATGAAACAAGGAGGAACACCGTGGCTTGACCACAAGCATACTGTATTCGGCCAGGTGATTGAAGGGATGGAAATCGTAGACAGCATTGCGAACTTCCCCACTTTAAACGGTGACAGACCTGTAGAAGATATTATCATTAAGTCCATCAAAGTACTGGGATAGTAAAAAGAACGCAAGCATTTTTATTGCTTGCGTTCTTTCTTTATAAGCAGCGCAAATGCCCCCTAAGAACTTGTGTGGCTGGTGCGGAGTGATACTGATATAATGGAAGAAGGAAATTTCGGACTATTCGGAAAGGGATGCGATGACATGAATATTGCAGAATCAGTGCTTGCTTTATTTCTTTATTTTCCAAAAGATAAATCTGAGTATATCCCTGCAGCCATTACATCTGTGATCTTTGTAATTGGTGCTGTGCTCACGATGAAACTTATTATCTCAGTCTCAAAGAAAGAAGCTTTAAAAACGAAGCACTTGGAAGAAGAGCTTCTTAAGAAAAATCAAATCAGTGATAAGCTGAAATAGCTCTAATTCCTTTACATACTAGTTTTTATCTCTGTTAAAACTTCCTCTTTTTGCTTTACGTGTTTAAGAATGGCGACTATTAGAAAGCTTACAATTACCAGCAGCAGCCAGGAGCTTATCTTGCTGAATGAAACAAGATGCCATGCCTTCTGCTGGTCTGGGTATTCCCAGGCGCCAAAAAAGGTAGCGATGTTTTCTGCAATCCAGATGAAAAATCCGATTAAGGCGAAAGAAAGGGCAAGGGGCATTTTGTATAAATCGCCATCGGCCCTGAACGACACATATGTGTTGAAAAAAAGCAGGACTACAAGAGCTGTAAGCACCCAGCGGAAGTCAGGCAGAAAGTGATGGGTAAAGAAATTCAGATAAATCGCCCCGGCCAGTATAAGCACCCAATCAGTGCGGGGCCACCGGAGCAGCTTCAAATCCAGCCTCCGCCATGCCTGGCACATGTAGCTTGCGACACTGGCATACATAAATCCGCTATAAAGCGGGACGCCATGGAATTTGGTCCAGGCACTTTCGGGATATGCCCATGAACCCATGTGCACCTTGAACAATTCCAGAGCAAGCCCGATGATATGAAACAGGATGATGACCTTAAGTTCATCCAAGGTTTCAATGCCTGTGAGGACAAGCAGGACTTGGGCAGACAGGCAGACAAGCAAAATAAAGTCATATCGGTGAAGGAATGGGAAGGGGAGAACTTTGGATATTGCCAAAGTCAGGAATATGATTGCAGGAAACAAGCAGGACAAAGCCTGCTGATAGGCAAAATCCATGATTTTTTAATTACAGTCATAAAACGGCTCCTTCCAGCAAAATGGAATAATTAAAGAATATACGTTAAAGGGACTTTTGAATAGAAAAAAATACCGTGAATATTTCTAGCAGAGTTTCTTGTATTAGTAACAATGGCAGTTAAGATGTGGAGGGATATGGGCTGAAGGCGCTAAGAGTATCATTGCAGATAAAAATACTGGGGCTCGTCCTTTCTCTTGGGCTGCTGCTTATCATTATTTTCACAGGATTTTTCAGTTACATGGAGAGCAGACAGATAGAAGAGAGCAAAGGAAGAATGGCACTGGAAATTTCGAAAACGGTTTCACTTATGCCCGATGTCATCCGGGCTTTCCATAGCAGTGATCCTTCAAAAACCATTCAGCCTCTTGCTGAAAAAATCAGAAAAAGAACAGGAGCGGAATTTATAGTAATCGGAAACAAGGATGGAATCCGGTATTCCCATCCCCTTGCAGCGGAAATCGGGAAAAAAATGAGGGGAGGAGATAATGAGAGGGCCATCACTAAAGGGGATTTTTATGTATCGAAGGCAAAAGGCTCACTCGGACCATCTCTTAGAGGAAAGTCTCCTATCTTTGATCAAACGGGACAAGTAATCGGCATCGTTTCCGTTGGCTTTCTCCTGGAAGATATTAATAAACAAATCACAGAAAACATTACGAAGGTCTTGTTTGTCTCTCTTTTTGCCCTCTTGATCTCCATCATTGGAAGCATCTTGCTTTCTGGTAATATCCGCAGAGATACAATGGGCCTGGAGCCTTATGAAATTGCTTCTCTTTACAAAGAGAAAAACGCAGTTCTTCATGCAGTGAAGGAAGGGATACTTGCCATCAATAAAGAGGGATTCATTACGATGATGAACCAGCCTGCCAAAAGGATGCTCCATATTGAGGGATCTGTCCGCCATATGAAAGCTGAGCGGCTATTTCCATCTGATCTTCTTTATGAGGTTCTCGGCTCTGGAATTCCAGCGATAGATCGGGAAATTACATGGAGAGATAAGACGATAATTGTGAACAGCACCCCTATTTTTGACAGCGGGGGGGTGAGGGGAGTTGTCGCTTCCTTCCGTGATAAAACAGAAATAGAACAGATGGTCAACACGCTATCTGAAGTAAAAAGGTATTCAGAGGATCTTAGAGCCCAAACGCATGAATACACCAATAAATTATATGTGCTGTCAGGCCTTCTGCAGCTTGGGGAATATAAAGAAGCCATCACAATGATTCAAAATGAAACCAGTATACTGCAATATCAGAATTCAGTAGTATTCAATCAGATCAAGGATACAAGAGTCCAGGCGATTTTGCTGGGTAAGTTAGGGAAAGCTTCGGAAAAAAAGCTGAACTTCGATATAGTTCCAGACAGCTATTTAGAGGTACTGCCAAATCATATTAAACTTTCTAATTTAATCCTCATCATTGGGAATTTACTGGATAACGCCTTTGAGGCGGTGTATGGAAAAAAATCTGGAAAGGTCACATTTTTTGCTACCGATATTGGCAAGGATATTATCTTTGAAATATCTGATAACGGCAAGGGAATGGGGCCTGAAGAAAAACTTCATCTTTTCGAGAGGGGATATACCTCGAAGAAGGGAAGCGAACCGAGAGGCTATGGACTGTCTAATGCAAAAGAAGCTGTCAGGGAACTAGGCGGGATGATAGAGGTGCAAAGCACGGAACAATGCGGTACTGATTTTATCGTGTATCTACCAAAGTAATGAGCAAGGAGGCAGAAATATGCAGAGAATCAAAGCGGTCATCGCTGAGGATGATTTTCGGATTGCAGATATTCATGAGAAGTTTCTAGAGAATTTCAATGAAATTGAAGTAGTCGGAAAATCTCTTAACGGAAAAGAGACGCTTCAGTTATTGAACTCAAAAAGTCCCGACTTGCTGCTGCTTGATGTGTACATGCCCGATGTGCTGGGGACGGACCTGCTTGCGGAGATACGCGAGAGATTTCCGAGAATGGGAATTATCATGGTGACAGCGGCCACAGATAAAGTATTTCTGGAAAAAGCCTTAAGCTACGGGATTGAAAATTATCTGATTAAGCCTGTAAGCAGAGAACGTTTTAATAACATCATACAAGAATTTCTTCATAAGCATGCTCTGATGGAATCCGGACAGGAAGTAGATCAGAGGTATATTGATCTATTATTTTCCAAAGGGAAACGGGAAGTACCAGGCGCTTCCGAAGGCCTGCCGAAAGGAATTGATGAGATCACTCTCGGGAAAGTAAAGTATGTTCTGCAGACACAAAGAAATGGCTTATCTGCTGAAGAAGCGGGCAAGAAAATAGGGGCTTCAAGAACAACAGCCCGCCGCTATCTCGAATACTTAATTTCAGTTCAAGAAGGGAAGGCAGAAGTGGTGTACGGGATTGTAGGAAGGCCGGAAAGAAAATATTATCCTGTTTAAAAGGCGAGGTTCAATAGAACCGGCCTTTTTTAGTATATAGGATGGCTGTTGAATTACACCCGGGCGGGGAGCTCTTGGGGGAAGGCGACTAAACTTGCCTTCCTCATGCTGAGGCCCTCAGAATGGGGATCACAAAGACGCTGCCGCAGGACGCGGCGTATTTAGTCTTTGTTCCTCTGACCAAGGCGCTAACGCTTTTATTGTGAACTTTATGATCAAAATGTTTTTAAATTCTTTTAATTATTTTAATTTGTAAACGCTTACAAATTAAAGTGTTTTTATTACACTGAATGTATAAGTCAGGGGAGGGATAGGGATGCTTGCTTTACTTGGATTTTTGATGATTCTTCTATTTATGGTTTTAATCATGACAAAACGGTTATCTGCGATGGTTGCGCTTATTGCAGTGCCAATCATATTTGCCCTGATAGGGGGATTTGGAAAAGAAATAGGGCCAATGGCGCTCGAAGGGATCAAAAGTGTGGCGCCTACGGGAATCATGATTCTGTTCGCTATTCTCTTTTTTGGGATTTTAATGGACGCAGGTGTATTTGATCCCGTCATTTCAGCTATCCTTAAGATAGTAAAAGGAGATCCAGTGAAGATTGCAATAGGAACTGCAGTGCTTGCACTTATGATTTCTCTTGATGGAGATGGAACCACAACTTATATGATCACCATTTCAGCCATGCTGCCATTGTATAAACGGATAGGGATGAAGCCCCTTGTCCTGGCAGGGATTGCGGTTTCTGCATCTGGCGTGATGAATCTCCTTCCTTGGGGAGGGCCGACTGCCAGGGCCATGACCGCCCTGCATTTAGAAATGCATGATATCTTCACTCCAGTCATTCCATCGATGATAGCGGGGGTTCTGTTTGTGTTATTCATGTCCTATTGTCTTGGAAGGAAAGAACGGAAAAGGATAGGGGTTCTTCAAATCGACTTCCGTACAACTGCTATGCAGGCTGCTGCTGCTGAAGGGCCTTCCTTGAAAAGGCCGAGACTGATTGCTGTAAATTATTTGCTGACAATTGCGCTTCTGGCTGGATTGATTAAAGAGCTGCTTCCGGCTCCCGTATTGTTCATGGCCGGATTTGCTATTGCTATCATAATTAATTATCCAAAACTAAGTGATCAAAAAGAAAGGGTTTCACATTACGCAGATAATGCATTGTCTGTCGTTTCCATGGTTTTTGCCGCAGGGATTTTTACCGGTATTCTTTCAGGAACCAAGATGGTAGATGCAATGGCCAATACCATGATTACACATATACCAGATGCTTTTGGATCGCACTTTGCATTAATTACAGCCATCATTTCGGCACCTTTTACTTTTTTCATGTCCAATGACGCATTTTATTATGGAATCCTTCCATTAATTTCGAAGGCAGCAGCAGGCTATGGGATTGATCCCTCATTTATCGGGCGGGCATCGCTTCTCGGGCTTCCGGTGCATCTGTTAAGCCCTCTTGTGCCGTCCACCTATCTATTGGTAGGTATGGTAGGCGAGGATTTTGGCGATCTGCAGCGTTCTTTCCTCAAATGGGCATGCGGTTCTGCTGGTATCATGATTCTTGCTGCCGTTGTACTTTCTATCATCCCTTTATAATCATAAGAAGCTGTTTCACTGAGCCATGCAGGGCCTTTGAAGCAGCCTTTTTTTCTGTTAGGCCCCGTATGGTGATTTGCTCTAAGCGTGACTTGAAAGAGATTTTGCCCTATTTTTAGGTGAAGCGAAATCCAGACTATTTATGATATTTGGATACGAACAAAATTGTAAAAAAATCCCTTCATGAAAGAATGAGAGACGGAAAATACTATGTAATAGAAATGCTGTCAAGTTCACTTCTCAAATGTCACTTGCTGATTTATAGATCAGGGGTAAGGAAAGGATGTTGCAAAAGTGCTCTCCAAAAGACAAATCGAAATATTTAAAACGAATCTGCAAAACCTAAAGAAGGATCTGGAGGACAGATTAGAGGCAAATGGGGATCTGAATTTGAATGAAGATCATCCGCATGCTTCAACAGGTGAGCTATCGAGCTATGACAATCATCCCGGAGATGAGGGCTCTGAACTTTATGAACGGGAAAAGGACATCGCTTTGTACGAGCATTACCAAAACGGTATCAAAGACATTGAAGGTGCACTGCAAGCGATTGAAGAAGGGGCTTATGGTACGTGTAAGGTCTGTTCTGGTGAGATTCCTATTGAAAGATTGGAGGCTTTGCCTACGACTCAATTTTGTATAACGCACAGTCCTTCACAGGATACCTCCCATAACCGCCCGGTAGAGGAGGGTGTTTTGATGCCGCCTTTCGGAAAATTTGAAAAAGATGAAGAAGATGAAAATGCAGCATATGATGCGGAAGACTCGTGGCAGGATGTTGCAAGCTACGGCACTTCAGAGTCCCCTTCGGATTTTGCAAGGCCTCCTGGCCATTATGATGACATGTATGTGGAATCAGAAGAAAATACCGGCTACGTGGAGGATTATGAAAACTTTGCCGGAACTGATATAGAGGGAAAAAATGTTACAGTATATCCCAATTCCCAGCATGAGCAGTATGAAGATCTTCTTGATGAACAAGGTACCATGACAAGCTTTGGCGATCTGCCGGCATATGAACATGATCCTTATACAGAGGATTAAAAAGGAAAAGTGTGAAGAGTGGTCTTCACACTTTTTTGGTTATGCTAATGCGGTTTTTAACCGGCTTAGGCCGTCAAGCAGCATGCTTCGCGGACAGCCGATGTTCATCCGGACAAATCCTTCTCCGCCCGGTCCGTATTTATCGCCGGGTTCTAGTGCAAGCTTGCCCTTTGAAATGAGCCTTTCCTGAATGCTTTTGCCGCTCAAGTCCAGCTTCCTGCAATCTATCCATAATAGGTAAGAGGCTTCTGGATGGATACATCTTAATTGCGGCAGCTCATTTTTAATGAATTCCTCTGCAATCCGGATGTTTTCCTGCAGGTAAGACAGCAGGGACTTCAGCCAAGCTTCTCCGTGAAGGTAGGCGGCTTCAGTGGCAGTAAGTGCAAACAAATTTAAACCGTGAAAGCCATTTTTGTGCTGATATTCATTAAGGCGATTTTGAATGAGGGTATTGCTGCATATGATCAACGAAGATTGCAGGCCGGCAATATTGAATGTTTTGCTTGGTGCCATAAGTGTGATGACATTTTCCTTGAAGCCGGCATCAATGGAGGCAAGCGGCAGATGGGTGAGACCGGAATGGCTTAAATCGCCATGTATTTCATCAGAAACCACTAAAGCCTGATATTTTAGGCTTAGTTCGCCAATTTTCTGAAGCTCCGTCCGGCGCCAAATTCTTCCTCCGGGGTTATGCGGACTGCAAAGCAAGACCATTTTGACACCACTTTGAAGTTTTTGCTCAAGATCTTCAAAGTTAATCTCATAATGATCTTCAATTAAATCAAGCTGGTTATTTACGACAATCCTATTATTATTTTTTATCATATCAAAGAAAGGTGTGTAGACGGGAGATTGAATCATAACTTTATCTCCTGGTTCTGTCAGGGCATTGATTGCAGTGCCAATCGCAGCGACGATGCCCGGGCTAAAAGTAATCCATTCCTTTTGGATGGTCCAGCTGTGCCGCTTTTCCATCCAATTTATAATAGAAGTATATATGGATTCTGATGGCGCTGTATAACCGAACACTGGGTGCTTAATTCTTGAAATGAGCGCCTCCTGGACTTCAGGGGGAGAAGGGAAATCCATATCTGCTACCCACATTGGAAGCAAGTCCTTGGCACCAAACAAGATTTCTGTTCTATCCCATTTTACTGATCCTGTATTCTTTCTTTCAATCATGCTTTCAAAAGTATTATATTCCAATATCCTTCACCGCCTATGAAATTGATTTAAATATCATTGCTTCTTTTTTGCCTGATCATTATTTGGCCTCTGACTGGAATGAAATTATGTGTTACTATATATCATAACAAGAACTCAGGAAATTTTTAAGCGGGTGATAACGAATGGAAAATCAGCAAATGAATATAGAATTGGTTGCCGCTCTGCAAAACTGGGATCCCTTTCAGCTTGGAGAGGACTTTTATGAAACGGAAATTGCCGACGTCCTCATGAGCATGCGTGAATGTAAAACCAGTTTGCAGCTTGCAGAAAAAATTCAGGACATTTACGAATTTTCTTTTGAAGAAGTTTTGGATATTGAGAAATGCCAGTCGATGGCCAGCCATCTTTTTTTTATTAAAAATAATGCAAGCTGTTCGATATAAGGCAACACGGCTAGGGAGCAGATACCTTGCCGTGTTTTTATTTGGCCTCTAAAAAGAAATCCCTCATATAACGATGAACCATTTCCGGCTGTTCTTCCGGAAGCAAATGCCCGGTGTCTTTTATTACAATCAAAGTTGAATTAGGCAGATCGCGATGAAGCCTTTGTCCAATCGTTAAAGGAACTACTTTATCATGTTCACCCCAAATCAGTAGGCATCTTGTCTGGATATTATGCAAATCCTGTTCTGCAAGATCTCCTTCCCGGTCTCTCAGCATTTTTGCCATTGCCTTGAATATCTGATTATCCAAAAATGGTGTGAGATAGCCTATACGCATATCATCATCGATTAAATTCTGGTTATATACGACATTCTGCAGATTCTTTTCGATTCCCGTTTTTTCAAGCCGGCGCCGGACAAAGTACGGAAAAAAAGGCAAATGACTCATATATTTAAGATGCCGCTGAGCTCCCGGCAAGTAACTGGAAGAACATAAGAGAACAGTATCTGAAATGAGGTCAGGCCGGTTTTTCATCACATACATGGAAATCTGCCCGCCCATGGAGTGTCCGGCCAGGCAGCAGGATTTCACACCTGCCGCCTCCAGGTATTGAATGACCGTCATAGCCAGATTATTGCAGGAATATGTAAATGAAGTGGATTTCCCGCTCTGCCCAAATGGAGGAAGGTCAATGGATATCACTGTAAAGTCGTCCGCCAGGTATGGGATGAGACGCCTGAAACTGAAGGAGGAAGAAAGAAACCCGTGCAGCAGGACCAGTACAGGGGCACTGCTGCTGTGCTCAAAACGCTCGACATATAGTTCTGTGCCATTAATATTGTGTATTGACTTTTCAATGTTAAGCGTCATCATAATTTCTCCTTATACTGTTTTCCCTATTTTACCCATTATGAAATAACGTATGGCCGTAAGTTTATTTTTTTTTTGCTTAAGGCATGAATGAAGCGGACAGATGGGGAGAAGCTATAGGCGCAGCAGGAATGATAATAGGCCGGTCATGCCTCTCCCTGTGAACAGCTTATGCAAACAGAAAAAAAGGCTGCCCATTACAGGCTGCCTTCAAAAAGGGGGAATACTTGAAAAGCATTCATACAGCAAGCGCGGCCGTATTAAATGTTTCCGGCTCAAATAAGCCTTAAAAGTCTTACAATCATTATTGCCGCACTTTTTAAGGAATATACCCGCTTAGACCGAAATAAAAGCCAGGAATGAAGAATGCATGGTTTAAGAATGGCTGAATGGTGGAAATTACTTTTTGTAGCCTTTTCCTCTTTTTTTTGTTATGGTGAAGGAGATTATGAGCCAAGGAAAATAATCGGCTAATTCAAAAATGTCATCAATATCCATTTTGATAAATTTGAAAATGTATGATATAATTTTATATTGCGTGAAAAAGAGGAAAAAATATATTTATTTAGGAGTGTTTCCATGTCTGAAAAATACGAAGTTGGTAATGTTGTTGCAGGTAAAGTAACAGGCATCCAGCCATACGGTGCTTTTGTTGCGTTAGACGATTCTACACAAGGTCTTGTTCATATTTCTGAAATTACTCACGGATATGTAAAAGATATCAACGAACATTTAAAAGTTGGCGATGAAGTACAAGTTAAAGTACTTTCAATCGACGAAGCTGCAGGAAAAATCGGATTATCTATCCGTGCAACTGAAGAAGCTCCTGAGCGTCCGGCTGCTCCAGCTAAAAAAGCTCCTAAAAAACGCCAGGCAGCTGTTAAAGCTACAACAAACGACTCTGGTGAAGGCTTTAACACATTAAAAGATAAGCTTCAAGAGTGGATTGACCAATCTCAGCGCGAAGATTTAATTAAAAAATAAGAACCGCTGCAAGGCCGACAGGTATTTATCTGTTGGTTTTTTTTGCTTTATTGGAGACATTGCATCTGAAACCCCTGCTTTTTGTGCGTGACGCGAAAGAATTCAGTACCCTTTTAATAAGGCTCTTTTCTTAAAGATTGTTGTTACTTAAATAGTTCTCGAGGAAAATCCATGTTATAGCAGGTTGATTGGAGCGGGAAGGTGCGGAGACTCCTGCGGGATCAGCGTGACTGGTGAGACCCCGCAGACGACGCCTGGGAGGCTCAGCGCACGCCCTGCGGAAAGCGAAGCATCCTGGAGAGGAAATCAACCCCTTGTTTTATAGCAACAAAGTTTACGAAAACAGCCTTAAATAAAGAAAACCCAAAAACGAAAAAAGAGGACCGCTCTGCATGAATCATTCCATAGCCGCTAACATCATCGTATGCAGATATGGACATGAACAAGAAAACGATCCTCAATTTTGCCGAATGGGCATTTATACTGGTTAAAAAAACTGCAGCGTACAACTGGCAGTAAGGCCACGAAGTTAAGCATGGAGGCGACTGCCAGTAAACATCCGATTGGTTCAGATAACCTTCAGCGGAAAGAACGCCGCTGAAGGAAAATTTTTATCTTTCAGCTTCTGGTTCTCTTGCAACTTCTGCACTTGGTTTGAAAAGAAGTCCAAGGTTGACAAGTCCGGCAATTCCCACCAAACCGTAAATGATTCTTGAAAGGGCAGAAGCCTGTCCGCCAAAAATGGCTGCAACGAGGTCGAATTGGAAGAAACCGATAAGTCCCCAGTTAATAGCACCGATGATAGTCAGTACAAGGGCTGTTCTTTGAATACCACTCATTGTATTACCTCCTTGAAGAATAGTGTTCTAACTTATCTTTCTTTTTCTCCAGTGAATATATACATACAAACTTTACAAACGGATGTTTTGTATTTTGAGTCCTTTTTAGGCATAATGAAAAAAAAGGAGGTTGCGTGATGCAAAATTTCACTTATAAAAATCCTACAAAGTTAATTTTTGGCAAGGGACAAATAGAGCAATTGAAAAATGAAATTCCTGCTTATGGAAAGAAGGTTCTTCTTGTTTATGGAGGAGGAAGCATTAAAAAAAGCGGTTTGTATGATAAGGTCATTGCAGAATTAAATGGACTGGATATCGAATTGCATGAGCTTCCAGGTGTTGAGCCTAATCCCCGGATTTCAACAGTAAGAAAAGGTGTAGAAATCTGTAAAGAGCAGGGAATCGAATTTGTTCTGGCCGTAGGAGGCGGAAGTGTTATTGACTGCACCAAAGCTATCGTTGCCGGAGCAAAATATGATGGCGACGCTTGGGATCTTGTCATCAAGAAAGCTCCTGTTGAAGCTGCGCTTCCATTTGGTACAGTATTAACGCTTGCAGCGACTGGATCAGAAATGAATGCAGGCTCTGTTATTACAAACTGGGAAACAAAAGAAAAATACGGCTGGGGAAGTCCTCTGACATTCCCGCAATTTTCAATTCTGGACCCTGAGAATACATATACTGTGCCGAAAAACCAGACTGTATATGGAATTGTAGACATGATGTCTCATGTGTTTGAACAATATTTCCATGAGGCAACAAGTGCTCCTCTGCAGGATCGTTTCTGTGAGTCGCTTCTTCAGACTGTTATTGAAACAGCTCCGAAGCTGCTTAACGACCTGGAAAATTATGAGTACAGAGAAACAATCTTATATTCAGGTACAATTGCCTTAAATGGCTATCTGCAAGTAGGCTACAGCGGTGACTGGGCTACTCATAACATTGAACATGCCGTGTCAGCTGTATATGATATTCCTCATGCAGGAGGATTGGCAATTCTTTTCCCTAACTGGATGAAGCATACAATGAAGAAAGACCCTACACGCCTAAAGCAAATTGCTGTACGTGTCTTTAATGTAGATCCTGAAGGCAAGACGGACGAGGAAACAGCTTTGGAAGGAATCGCTAAACTGCGTGAATTCTGGAGCAGCCTTGGTGCGCCTACAAGATTGGCTGATTATGACATCGACGATTCACAAATTGATGCAATGGCTGATAAAGCGATGGCAAATGGAGAATTCGGCAAATTCAAGGTTCTGAACCGTGAAGATGTTATGTCCATTTTACGCGCATCTCTATAAATAATAGGTAAAAGGAAAGACAGATCCACGGCTAAAATATTTACATTTTCTAGAAAAAACGTCCGGTAGGGCGTTTTTTTTTGTTACAATTAAACAATAGCCCATACATAATGAGGTTTAAACTATATTACTTAAACATAAACAAACGTCATGCCTTTTCATTCGGATTTATATACGTTAGTCCCTGAAAATGAGCCTGAATTGGTATTTTGTCCTTTGTTCTTACAATTCTTGTACACTCTTTCAGATGAAAGAGTGATAGAGGAATCCCGATATAAACTTGCTTATAAAGGGTTTTTTAAGCCGCCTGCAAGCATCTCCTGAAGAATCAGGGGATTTTTTGTATGGAAGAGGGCAGAACTTCGCTCGTTCCTTGGCTTTTGATACAATCATAGATAAGAAATGCGAAAAGGAGAATAAGTATGTTTAAATTGTTCATTATTGAAGATGACAAACAACTGGTAGGTTTGCTTCAAGCTCATTTACATAAATTCGGCTATGATACAAAGGCTGTCGATGTTTTCGATACAGTCAGAACTCAATTTGAGGAATATGAACCACATTTGGTTTTATTGGATGTCAATCTGCCGAAATACGATGGTTATTATTGGTGCCGGCAAATCCGCAGTATCTCCACCTGCCCAATCTTATTTATATCTGCCAGAGAAGGAAAGATGGAGCAGGTAATGGCATTAGAAAATGGAGCGGATGATTATATTACGAAACCATTTGATTATGAAATTGTGACGGCGAAAATCAATAGCCAGCTAAGAAGGGCGTACGGAACCTATGCGGCCACGCTAAATGGACGGACCACTACAGTCGCTGGATTAACCCTTGATGTGGAAAGGTTGAATCTTAGTTTATGTGATAAGGATATTGAACTAAGTCATACGGAAGCAAAAATTTTAGATGAATTAATGAAAAAGGCGGAGCGGGTGGTCAGCCGTGATCGGTTACTAGAAAAAATTTGGGATGACCAGGTGTTCGTAGATGATAATACGCTAAATGTTTACATTACCCGGGTTCGTAAGAAGTTAGCTTCATTGGATATTCATGATGCACTTCAAACCATCCGCGGCCAAGGTTATCGCTTTTTGCCCAATTCGGGTTGGGGGGATAAAGAATGAAGCTATTCCTGCGTGACCAGATTCTTCTGCTTGTTTTTTATCTAATCCAATTATTGATCATCACCGCCATTTATTGGCTTGATGGGTATCACCATATGAAGATGAGTCTGTATGCAGCATTTCTCAGCGGCTGTCTTTTGATTGGATATCTCTGTATCCGTTACCTGATGAATCGCTCCTTTTATACCCGGTTAGAAAAGCCGTCCGCCTCGGTTGATGATTTTAGCTTCCCTCAGCAGCAAGCCCCGCTGGCACAAAGTTTAGATCGACTTTTAAAAAGTCAATTTCGGCATTACAAAACGGATTTACATAATTATAAATATAAGCTGGAAAACCATACCCAGTTTATTAATCAATGGGTTCATCAAATGAAGACACCATTATCCGTTATTCACTTAATGATCCAGGATGAGGATAATCCCCGCTTTACAGCAATTGGGGACGAGCTGGATCGCCTAAAAAAAGGGCTGGAAATGGTTCTGTATACATCACGATTGGAAAACTTTGAACATGATTTTTATGTGGAAACTCTTGATCTGCAAACAGTTGTCAGAGCGGCAGTCTCCAATCAAAAGCGTTTATTCATCCGCCGACGCATCTTTCCATCTTTTCAATTTGAGGAGGACTTGCGGATTGCATCTGATGAAAAATGGCTGTCCTTTGCCTTAACTCAGATTATTACCAATGCCCTTCGGTATACAATCGATGAGGGGCGCAAAATTTACTTTTATGGCTATCAGCGAGAGAACCAAGTGTTCCTAGAGATTCGAGATGAAGGGGTAGGAATACCGGCAAGTGACCTATCACGCGTTTTTCATCCCTACTTTACAGGAGAAAATGGCCGCAACTTCCAAGAATCAACCGGAATGGGACTCTACCTCGCTAAGCAGATATGCAAAAAACTAGGTCATCGAATCGAGATCCAATCGGCCGTCAACAAAGGAACAACCGTGCGCATCGCTATATAGTTGACAGGCACTATTCGTGTACATTCTTACTCATCAAGAGGACGTTCTTGGCTACCTTACAATTGTGTAAGGTAATTGTAAGATGGGGAGATAGAGGACAGGCTATTTTCTGGTTAGAATGGGGGTATTAATTGATGAAGAAGGAGTGAGCTTATGTCCATTTTGGAAGTGGATCATATAGAGAAGATTTATGAGGGGAAGGTTGCCCATAGGGCATTGGATAATATTAATTTTTCGATTGAAAAGGGTGAGTTTGTTGGGATAATGGGTCCGTCGGGGAGCGGGAAAACCACCCTTTTAAACCTGATCGCCACGATTGATCGGCCGACGTCTGGTGAAATTTTAATTAATGGGAAAAATCCACATGTGTTAAATCGAAGGGAAACAGCGTTATTCAGGCGTCACGAGCTTGGTTTTGTTTTTCAGCATTTTAATCTGCTTGACACGTTAACAGTCGAGGAAAATATCGTCTTGCCATTAACCCTTGATGGTATAAGTGTGAAAGAGATGGATGAACAACTACATTATGTGGCAAAAAAGCTGGGGATTGAGGCCATCTTGAAAAAAAGAACCTATGAAATTTCCGGAGGCCAGATGCAGCGAACAGCAATTGCACGTTCAATTATTCATCATCCATCACTTATTTTGGCCGATGAACCGACTGGAAACCTGGACTCCAAAGCATCGAAGGATGTCATGGAGACATTGACTGCGATCAACCAAGAAGAACAAGCAACGGCTTTAATGGTTACGCATGATCCGTTTGCAGCAAGCTACTGCCATCGCGTCATTTTTATTAAAGATGGTCAGCTCTATAATGAAATTTATCGCGGTGATAACCGCCAAGCTTTTTTCCAAAAGATTATGGATATGCTTGCTTTGTTAGGAGGGGACAGCCGTGACCTTTCCGCAGTTCGTCTGTAGAAATGTTGTCCGCAATAAACGGACCTATGCTGCCTACTTTCTTAGCAGTGCTTTTTCAGTAATGATTTTCTTTGTTTATGCCCTTTTTATCTTTCATCCAGCTATCCAAAAGAGTGTGACAAGTATCCTTGCCATTCAGTTAATGGGAGCAGCGGAAGTCATCATGTATGTGTTTTCATTCTTATTTGTTCTATATTCTGTCAGCACCTTTCTTAAATCACGGAAGCGGGAATTTGGAATATTAATGATGCATGGGATGACGAGAAACCAATTAAACCTTATGGTATTTTTTGAAAATATGCTGATTGGAATAGGAGCGATTGGTGCTGGAATCGGTTTAGGATTAATTACCGGAAAATTGTTTCTCATGGTTGGCGCGAAGATGATAGGCATTAGCGCGCTGCCATTCTATTTTTCTGGTAAGGCAATGGGACTTACCATCTGTGCCTTTTTATTTTTGTTCTTTTGTATTTCGTTATTTACAACCGCACTCGTTCGAGTTAATAAGTTAATTGATCTATTTCAAGCTGGTGAGAAACCGAAAAAGGAACCAAAGGTATCCATCTTTTTATCTCTATTATCAGCGGTATTGCTTATTGCCAGTTATTACTTAGCTGCAACTGCCACAGTCCAGACATTAATGTTTCGGATATTGCCAGTCATTACGATGACAGTTATTGGTACATATTTCTTCTACACGCAGCTCTCGGTATTCCTAACAAAATTACTGCAGAAAAACCGCGGCCTATTTTGGAGGAGAACGAATATTATTACCATTTCTTCACTTGCGTATCGCTTAAAAGACAATGCCAGAATGTTTTTTATGGTGACGATTGTGTCAACGGTGGCCTTTTGTGCAGTAGGAACCCTTGCTTCTTTTAATGTCGTGAGCAAGCAGGTGAAACAAGACTATCCTGCAGAAATCGGTTATGTAGGCGGGGAGAATCAGCAGGCTGACCAGCAGAATCTGCTTCAAATTAAAGCAGAATTTAAGGAGAAAAAGATTGATTATACGATCAGACAGGTACCGATTAAATATCTGGCGATTGCGTCCTCAAACAATCGGTATACACCTGAGGAAATACCTGTTGTAGCCTTCTCAGACTATAAAAAAATAGCAACAGCAGCCGGCTATGAAATGACGGAAAAGACTGTATCTGGCCTGAATGTATTCGCAATGCGAACGGCAACCCTGAGCAATTTTGAACAGAATACGTATAAATTAAAGCAGGAAAAAATAAAGCTTTCTCAAACTAAGCTGACTGAACATGTGGTGTTCCCGATGGAGCTGATAATGAGTAAAGGTCTTGTGGTCAGTGATGGACTGTTTGATAAGCTATTGGCGGTTAAAACGAGAATCTATACCGGATTTTACACGAAGGACCTTGAGAAAACGGCTGGAATGGGAGAAAATCTCGTGGAAAATGGGATGAAGTTTTATTCTGCCAAAAGTCCATACTCTATGACGGTGAGCGGGACCATCTATGAAAATCAAATGAATATGTTCAGGATGATGCTATTCGTAGCCTTACTGATCGGGGCTGTCTTCTTTATTGCGGCAGGAAGCTTTCTATACTTCCGCTTGTATGCGGATTTGGAATATGACCGCCGTCAGTATTTAACAATTGCAAAGGTTGGATTAACGGATCAAGAATTGAATAAGATAGTAACTCGTCAACTGGTATTACTCTTTTTCGTCCCAATACTAGTGGCCTTTATTCATAGTATTTTTGCTTTCATGGCATTACAGAGCTTTTTCGCTATATCCATCGTGCGGGAGATCGTCATTGTACTGACTAGTTTCTTAATAGCTCAGATTATCTATTTCCTATTGATCCGTTCCCGTTACTTGCAAAATCTGAAGAAAACATTGGTGTAAAAAGAAATAATACAAAAAACATCTGATTACCCTATTCAGATGTTTTTTTAGGGGTCAGACCCCATTTCCCGGATTATTTCCCGGCGGGGGGATATGCTATACGAAAAAGGGTTTAGGGGGTTTTTTGATGATTGAGCTTTCTTCTGGTATTGAGGGCAGGGTTTTTTCTTTATTGGATTTAGAAACAATGATGAAGCCGGCAGGTTATGTGATTGGGGGGAATTGGGATTATGATCATGGCTGTTTTGACTATAAGATAGATGACGCAGAAGGATATCAGTTCCTCCGCATCCCGTTCAAAGCTATAGATGGGCAATTGGATTCCCCGGGTGTAACGGTCGAACTGCAAAAACCATATCTGCTTTCACATGTTTATGAAAATGGGCTGGATCAGGAGGGAAATACAGGAAACGTATCCGCTTCTTTTAACCAATTTGCAGAACCTGTTGACCCTGACGGAGACTTCCCTCATATTTATATTTCGCTTGGAAAATCCATTTTACGTGAGCTGGAAAAAATCCTGCTTGATTAATTAGTTGGCATTCACAATCAGCAGGAGGTCATGACTCTCCATAGAAAATGAAAGCGGGGGATTAATTATCGTATTCCCATTTCGTACGATGCCTGCTGGCAATATATTTGAATCGACCAGAATATGGCATAATTCTTGGAACGTGAGGCCATTCCATTCTGGTTTTAAAGGAATTTCTGAAAAACCGGAGCTTTCCGATTTAAATCCTTTTTGGCCAGCTTCACCCAGATCCCTAAACATATAGCTGCTTGCATACTCATTCGTTTCAATCAGCGAATCGGCACCCGCACGCAAGGCATTGGACCTTTGTTCCTTTGTCAGTATTTCTACGGAACAATAAATATCCGGATTAATTCCTTTAATGCTGATTAAGGTTAATATGGAGAACATGTCGGTCTGAAATTCATCCTGTTTTAAATCAGCCGTGATCAGGACTCTCGAAGCGCCCGCAACATTAGCTTTTTCCAGCACTCCGTCATAGGCGGCATTACCCCGGATAAAATGAACATTGGATCTATGCTGTATCAATGGATGCCTTGTGAGAGTAGCATCAATCAGTACGATTTGCCTTCTTTTTTTCTCCAGAATGGACTGAATAAGCCGTTTTGATCGTTCATTCCAGCCGATTATAATTAAATGTCCGCTTTTGCTGCATATTTTTTTCCCTTCTGCGTAATCTTGTTCAGATGATGCAGCAATAGCTGAAACGGACGCAAAATAAGAGGTGAGGACTCCTGCACCTGATAATATAAGCAAAATGCCAATCGACTTTCCTTTCAGGGTCTCTGGAACTAAATCTCCATATCCGATTGTAGAGGCGGTAACAATCGCCCACCAGATGCCATCAAAGTATGAGCGAAAAGTTTCAGGCTCTGCGAGGTGTATGGCGCTTCCGAATGCTGCAAGGAAAATGAAGATAATGACAAGCAGCCTTAATAGTCGAAGCATATTCCCGTTTTCAGGGAGTGTTCTGAGTTTAAACATTAAATTCCCCTTCTTATTCCTTTTCCTAACAGTATGGACAACAATCCGCCAGCTAATAAGCGCAGCCACAGGTAACTCCGTAAATTTACTAAAAGATGCATGAAAAGTTTTTTTGGAATTATTTCAATACCAATGAACCAATCACCCTCCACATCTACCATCAAATTGTCATCCTATGAATCAGGATCGGTCATCCAGATTTGAGCATTTCCCCTAACGCCACAAAACCTCTTTAGCATTCTTTACTCGAAAGAACAGCCCTTTGTTAAAGGTTTTCTATCCTTCAGTAAACTATAAACATTCCTTTTATTTTCCAAAAACATAACTTAAGACCTGCAAAAATAGGTTTGAATTAATTTTATATATGGTATTAACGAACTATATGTTTAGTAAAATATTATTTATTTTACAAATTAATACATTTTATTATTATCTTTCTTTACATAGCCACAAAGGAGGAAGTACTGTGCTGGAATACTATAATGCCCAGCTTATTAAAAAGCAAAAAGATATTACCAGGCTGAATTCTATGAAAGCTTCGCTAGATATAAAGATGGGCGAATTTAAAGCGAATGAAAATAAAAGCCTTGAACCTGAATTAACTTCCAAAGCATGGTTTGGCAAGCACGCTGATGAATTTCAAAGAATCCGCCAATTGGGTATTAAGGATGCCTATGGTGAGATAACTGGAGAACAATTCACTGTTATTTTTACCGCAATCTCAGACAAAATAGCCGAAATTAACCTCGAGATAGAATCGATTAAAAGTACAATAGCTACATTAGAGAAGGCAGAGGAAGCAAAGAGAGCAACACTTGGGAAATAGGGGAGGAGAAGACCATGGCATCAGAAATAAAGGTGGTTTTTGGAGAAGCAGAACCAGCGCTTGACAAAATAAAAACGGCCTGTTCACATTTGAATCCAAAGGGATCAGCACCGATATCCGGCAATACACTGGACACAGTCACAGAGCTAACTAAACTCGCCGAGAAACTCGAACAGTTTCTCACATCCTACCAGACTGTTTTATCCAGCAATATTCAAACGACAGCTAAGTCAATTGAGTCAGTGAAACATGCTGATCAAACAATTTCTGATTCGATCGATCAATCAGCAACACAAGGCCCTTCCCAAAAACGCTAATCATTACGCATGCATAAAAGAGGACTTTTTATGCATGCAATTCAGCACATAAATATGGTAGTTTTCAGAAAGAAGGTGGAGTTTTGAAGGTTTTAAATGCTCAATCTTTCCATGAGGGAATTAAACGGTACCAAACCATGCTTGACACCATTGGAAAAGATGTTCATTCCATCGAACAGGCAATCAAGACATTTTCTGATTTGGACGAATCATTTAAAGGGAAGGGCGGAGAAACCATTCTCAGTTTTTATAGAAGCTGCCATCTCCCCCTTTTATCTTACTTCAGCAGCTTCATAACAAGCTTTGCAGAAGTGCTAAGAAAGATGGAAAGTGCTCTGAATTCTTTTGACCCCAATAACGCAGCTTTTATCCGTGAGGAATTTTTAAAAGGGGAAGTTGAAAATGGGTTAACCACTTTCAGCCAGAAAACCGGCGAATTAACAGATGAGACGAACTACTCGATGACAGCCGTTTCTGATATTGTTTCACTCCCTTCTCTTGAGGACAGCTATGTGCAGCAAGAGATCCAGTCAGCCAAGAAGCAAAGGGATCAGACAATTACTCAGCTTAATGAATTTGATCATGATCAGAAAGGGGCTTTGACCAAGCTTGCTGATGACCTTGCGAAAATGAACTCCTGGCTATCCGATATACAGGGAATGATGAAGGATGGGCTTACAGATGTCAATTTCCCGGCCGATGTATGGGCAGCCTATGCCGTTATAGCTCCTTTAAATGCTGATGTTAAAAAGAAAGACGAAAAAGGAATGACCATGAAGGAAAAGGTCGGGTGGGCAAAAAGAGCAAATAGCATTGCAACAAATGGTGCAGCAAGCTTCAGATTGTTCCTTGCAGGAAAAAATGGCGGCCTCAGTATAATTAAAATGAAGGACCCTAAAACAGGGAAATTCCTGTACCGCTTAAATGCAACCGAGGAAGCCTTAAAGAAACTGGGCGTCAAACCGGAGCCTAACGGCCAGGCCTGGAAAGAACTGATGAGAGGGCTGCCAAAGGATCCAAAAAAATGGACCGTTAAGCAGGAGCAAATTGCCGCTGCCAGAATGGCCACCTTAAAATTTTTCACCAAAAAATCCGGTTCGAACGGCTGGTCAGCAGCTGGAAATGAGGCATTAAAAAAGGCATCTGCTCTTGGATATTATAATAATAAAGCATCTCTTGCAGAGAAGGGTAAAACGGTTGGAAAAGCCGCCTTCAAAGGGGCTGGAAAATCCTTTACAGATATCGTTGATTTTAAAGGCATTTATAAATCAGGGGTTCTAAAGGGCGCCGGAAAAGCACTTGCTCCAGTAGGCGCAGCATTAAGCTACAAATCAAACTTCGATACAGCGAAAGAGGAAGGCTTGGATGATGGAGGTGCAGCTTTACGGGCTGCACAGGATACAGCAATTGACACGGCTGTTGGCGGGGCTATCCAGACAGGGTTTACTGCAGCAGGCACTGCACTTATTCCTATTCCTGGTGTTGGGACGGCGATTGGATTTGGGGTAGGGATGGCAGTTAATTATTTTATTAATCAAAAGGATGAGAAATCAGGAAAATCAATCATGGATCGTGTTAAAGGTTGGTTTCATTAATAGTTAGTTGGAGGGAGATTTTTCAGTGAAAAAACTTGGTTATCAAGATTTTGCAGTATTAAGAAGACCACTTGAATCCGGAAGACAGAGTCCTTCTTCATTAGCAGCAAATTTAATACTTGCAGTGTTTCTTCAAGTCATCATTCATCTTGCATTCTACTATCTTGCAGACTCGACCAATTATCCATCAATTCATCAAATTAGAGATGTACATTTACTAGCAACAATAAGCATTTGCGTTTTGTCAATTCTCTTTGCAATCCCTCCCGTATATAAAAGGCTAGGTGCGATTCAATATCTAGTATCAATCATTGTATCCCAAAATCTTTTTTGTATATATCCTTATATTGGGGGTTTAATACTTTTAGGAAGAAACTCTCAAGCTACCAAAGATTTTTTAGCGAATTTCACAACTATTACTCTTGAAATTGGTTTACTTCTTTTTATTCTAACGTTTATTCGCTTTATATTTCTCCTGAACAAAGGAAAGTATAGAAAAGGCGGAAAAAAGGATCAATTGAGAGGAACATTTGAGACAGATTCCTATCTTCCATTTGTTATAGCAGGAGGAGTTGGACTTGTTTTCGTTATGCAGTATGTAATTCGTTCCACTGGTATTGAAGACTTTGGAGATTTCTTTTTTGCTATGCTTCTATTTGCCGCATTCTACACCATGATCTTCGTCCTTCCGGAGCAGCTTGTGATTCTTTACTGCAAATTCCGTTTTAAAAGCTTTACGTTTAATGAGAGAGGCTATCTTTTGGATGAGGATGACCGAAAAAGGATTAAAGCCTAACTTTATGAAGGAGTGATTCCATGCCTATACTAGAAAAACCGCTGCTATTTGATCATGTGCTTACATATAAAACCAGACTGCCTAAAGATGAGTGGGGCGATGGCATTTTATACCTTGAGGATTTTATGCTTAATATAGAGGTTTACCAATCAGGTCCTGTATTCTTTTCTTTTCAGCCAGAAAAATCAGACAGCCAGGAAGGTGAATTTACGTATTACTTGCCGATTAATAACAGTGTTGAGCTTAACGAACAAGAGGAGGTTCAATTTTTTGACCAGTTCGCTATTGAAAGTGCTCTCGTATTAAGGCAGGCAAACGACGAAGAGGATTTTCAAGCTGCTTATAAAAAAATCCAGGAATACGCAATTACTAATAATATTCAATTAGAAGATACGTATTATTGTGTCCTGCTTGACGTTTACGGCGAATACATGATTGATCTGTATGTACCAATAAAGGATGCTGATACTGCATGACCATTTTAGAAAGTCATCAGATTGCTTATCGCAACACAGCCTCTAAAATTTACAATTTCTATCCAGAGGATATCGAAGCAGCTTTTGAAGATTTTCAGAGCATAGTAGCGGCACAAGGCTGTACGCCAAGCGGTCCG
Organism: Bacillus sp. MUM 13; assembly: GCF_001866725.1. NCBI lineage: Bacteria > Bacillati > Bacillota > Bacilli > Caryophanales > Bacillaceae > Bacillus > Bacillus sp. MUM 13. Next base: position 19,254 of record NZ_MLYQ01000012.1, on the reverse strand, counting down.
CTGTTCTTTTCCATCTTAAGTGATCCAACAGCAAAAGTCATGACAACAGAGCTTTTTCTCCCTGTTGAGGAAGACTATTTCAAGGATACTACAAATAATGAAATCTCCTTCAAAAGCTATTTTTGCATCAACGGCATGATCATGACCCGCATTACTGGCCAATACAGCGAAAATGCACAAGTTGGCTATTGGTCTTTGTTTGATTACATTAAATTAAATGACTTAGAGCAACGGACTCCTGTCTTTGTAGAATTTAAGAATAGCCCCAGCGGAAAGGCTTATGCAGAAATGAGCATAAAAGCCTTCTATTGATTTATAAAAAACTGTTCCCATAGGATGGGACAGTTTTTTTATTGTGAATCCATAGGTATTAGTTTATGCTTTGGATAAGAGGGATGAAAGGGTGATGCTATGAAGAACATTGAAAAAAGAACGATCATAATGGCAATAGTATCATTTTGTGTATTCTTGCCTGTTTTAGTGAATCACAGCCTGATTCCTGACTGGACACAATACTTGGAAAGTCATTATACATTTATTCATATCATTCTGGAATTGGCCAGTACACTGGTTGTGTTTACAATTGTTTTGCTCGGAATCTTTTTTTACAAATATTCCTCTACTCTTCCCGCAATTATCCTTGCAGGATCGTTTATAGCAACAGGTGTGTTTGACCTCTTTCACACATTGACATATAAAGGGCTAGCGAATGAGATGGCTGATAATAGCTTTGCTTATTCTAATCTTTTTTGGATTGCTGCCCGTATTACAGAATCCCTTGCACTTCTGCTAGTGATATTTTTGCCCAAAAGAAGAACCAGTGACGAAATTACCAAAAATACCTTCTTAGTCTTCAGTCTTTATGCCATTTTTATCTCCATGCTGATTTTTCTGAAATCCGAAAACTTTCCTGCTCTTTTCCAAAACGGTTCGCCTACTGTATTAAAAAATAGTCTGGAATATTTATTTGCATTTCTGCATGCAATGGTCTTGGTCCGCGGGGTGTTCCTTTATAAAAGCAGCGGAAAAAGAGAGTATTTATTTTTTGCAGCAGGAGCCTGTTTGCTGTTGTTTTCTTCCATCCTGTTTGCTTCGTATGAACATTACTATGACCAGAAAAACTTTCTAGGCCACATTTTTAAGATCATTGGTTACTTTTATCTGTTTAGGGCAGTTATTATTTTATTGGGAGAACGCCCATACGAGACAGTCAAAGTGCTGTCGGAAAAATACAGCCGGCTGCTTGATACAGTAGTAGAGGGAATATATGGAACGGATTTGGACGGAAGGCTGATTTTCATAAATGCTTCAGGTTCAAAAATGCTGGGATATAGGGAGGATGAGCTGATAAAAAGGAAATTGCATCCTCTGATCCATCATACAAAAGCAGATGGGGCGAGACATTTTGAGGAAGATTGCGTGATTTCAAATACTTCGCGCACAGGTCTTTCCCATCATGTCAAAGAAGACTGCTTTTGGAGAAAAGACGGTACGCCTGTACCTGTTGAGTTTTTCACGAGACCTATTCTTGAAGGGAAAAACATAGTTGGAACGGTCGTCACCTTTTTTGACATTTCCCAAAGAAAGCAGCTTGAAGTTCTCCAGAATAAGCAGAACCTGCTGGATCTTGAAATAGATCTTGCGGTTTCTGTTCAGCAGTCACTGTTATCTGCAGGGCATCAATCATCAGATTTGAAGAACATCGGTGTCGTCAGTAAACCTTATAAAAAGCTGAATGGGGACTTCTATGGCTTTGTCCAGCAGCCAGAAGGGATGACAATTGCCATTGCAGATGTATGCGGAAAAGGAATTCCCGCAGCTATACAAATGACCATGATGAAATTTGCTATGGAAGCCAACCGGAAGCCACCGCTTATTTTAGAGGATGTTAACCGATTTTTTGCTAAATATATGGACAATTATTCTTTCATTACTATGCTCGTAGGATTCTATAATCAAGATACAAAAATATTCTCTTATTCTAGTGCAGGTCATGAACCGGCGTTACTGTATAAAACAGAAAAAGACGAATTTACTGAACTTATGACAGGAGATCCGATTATCGGGATCCATAATGAGTTTGTTTATCAATCGAAGGATATTCAGCTTGAAGAAGGAGATTACCTGCTGCTTTATACAGACGGTATTATTGAGAAAAAGAACAATAAAATTGATAATAATGATGTATTAAGAGAAGCGTTCCGCAAGGCTGATTTGACAATGCCTGTACAATATATAGCTGATAGTATGTTCGATGCAATCAGGGATTATCATGGGCCAGGTGTTTACGATGACCAGACATTGATTGTTGTAAGGGCATGATAACCCATGGCGGGGGCAGGCTTTTTTCGGGGCTGAACGGGCGCTTGCGCTTTTGAAATTCATTGAGGGAGATTATTTGATGCATTTTCATCTTGCTATGAAAGAGGTTCTCTTAAACTTCTTTCTTATTTTGACCCCGATTTATTTTTTTCAATTTATTAGTACGCAAAGAGCCAGAAACGGGCAAATTCTCCTGGGAATCATTGCAGGGCTGGCAGCCGTTTTATGCATGACGTTTCCGATTGCTTATGGAAACGGCTTTCTTTGGGATCTGCGCTGGGTGGCGTTTGTTATTGCCATCATTTATGGCGGCTGGACAGCAGGCGGCATTGCCGGCGTGATTCTTCTCAGCTACCGCATGAGTCTCGGGGGCTTGGCCAGCATCTTGAATGTAACAGTTGTAGAGGTCCTTTTATTTATCATTTTTATTGTTATGCGGAGATGGTTTCACGGCTTAGCCTTAAAAAAGAAAATGCAGGCTGGCTTTATAATGGCAGTATTAACCTTTTCATTAGTTCTTATGGCGATTATGTTTCATTTTTGGTTCATGGACAATCTCGGTTTCTTTTACAAAGAGGGAACCAATGTTTTTCTTCTTATGGGCGCAAGCTATATTTTATCGATGCTGCTTTTCATTTACTTTTCAGAAAATATCATTCGGTTTACCAGTCTAAGAGAAACCTTTCATCAAACTGAAAAAGCGCATATGGTCAATGAGCTGTTTGTTCTCTTTTCATATGAACTGAAAAAGCCATTGGGCAATGTAAAGGAAAGTTTGGAGAAAATTCAGCTAAATACTGCTGATGCATCAAGTGCCGGGCATCATAAACTTGCTGTGAACCAGCTTGAGGAGGCACAGCGCGTTCTTTCGGGATATCAATCATATTCGAGTAATGAAAGTGGAATGAAATCCGGTTTTTTCCTGCTGCCGGCTATCGAAGAAATTGTGGAAATTACATCTCCCTACTCCCATACAAAAGGTGTTACAGTGACTTATTCATTGAACCAAAATATAGAACTGACTGGAGATAAGATACCATTCAAGCAAGCGATTTTGAATATCCTGAAAAATGCCATTGATGCCACTTCTAAAGGAGGAAGGGTATTAATTGAAGCCGAAAGATCGAGAAATCATGTGAAATTACGGGTAATAGACTCGGGAATCGGAATGACCAGGGAAGTTCTGCGTGACATAGCGAGAAGCAATGGACTGAGCGGAAGCAAATTTTCCGGAAATGGCCTGCATGTGGCATTTGAACAAGTTCACAAAATTGGCGGTTATTTGTCCTTTGATTCTGAAGTGGATAAAGGCACTGTGGTTACAATGAAGCTGCCGCTAGCCTGAAAATGAAAAGCTGTCCGGTGTGATTTCTGCCAGGGACAGCTTTTTTGCTTGATATATGATAACTAGCTCCGCTTTCTTACATTGAAATTATCACTGATTAAAAGCCAATTTTGCGGAAAAGGCAATCCTAGCTTCCAATAGCTCATTCCGCGGAGACCCAATCTTTTCATTAAATCGAATTTAGCCTGGATGGACCGGGCATCTTCAAACCATACTTCATGCCGCTTTCCCTGTGTGTCCGTATAGCGGAAATGCGGGGCCTGGGCAGTTTTGCTATATTCAATGGGCACATTATATCTTGCGGCAAGCAGAATGGCTGCCTGGGGGCTCAGTGCCTTTGCTTGGGATCCCTGGACAAAGGGCAGTGTCCAGTCGTAGCCATATAAATTTTGGCCCATTATTATTTTTGTTGGGGGAATTTCGGTAATGGCATATTCAAGAACCCTCCTGACCGGACCTATTGGCGAAACAGCCTGAGCAGGCCCGCCGCTGTATCCCCACTCATATGTCATGATGATAACAAAATCGGCAATTTGGCCGTGTGCTTTATAATCGTGTCCTTCATACCATTTTCCTTTTTGGCCTGCACTTGTCTTGGGGGCTAAGGCTGTAGACAGCAGCCAGCCTTCCTGGCTGAATCTCGCCTTCGCGGTCCGCAAGAATTGGTTGTAGGCTTCCTTGTCAGCGGGCCTTAAGTATTCAAAATCAAAATGAATATCCCTAAAACCATATTGCTTGGCAGTTCTCACGATATTATTAAGAAATGCAGTCTGTATAGAGGGGTTTGTTAACAGGATTTTGCCCAGTTCATCACTGAATTGGCCATTTTCCTGATTGTTTATCACCATCATGAGCACATTTCGGTTATTTCTCGCAATGCTTTCAAAGTTATTAAGAGGAGGGGCTTTTAAACTGCCGTCCCGCTGTGCCTGGAAGCTGAAGGGAGCGAGGTAGGTTAAGTAAGGTGCTGCCTCCACTGTGCTGTTTTCCAGTGCTTTTGTAACGCTTGTTCCCAGAGGTTCCACATAACCATTGAATTCCCGTTCGGTCTTTGGCATAGGCGGGATATATAGGCGATAGCCAGGGGAAAGCGGCTGATTGACAGAAATTCCATTAATTCTGGCAAGCTCTTCATAAGAAATTCCAAATTTCCTCGATATGCTCCAAAGTGTGTCGCCGGTTTTGACGAAATAAAAGCGGCCGGTAATCGGTATAACAAGTGTTTGACCGATAACCAGATGGTCAGGATTTGGCACCTTATTTGACTCTGCGATTCTTTGGGCAGTGGTTCCATACGCCTGGGCAATGCTTGACAGAGTTTCATTAGAAGCAACCACATGTATTTGCATCAGCTTCCCTCCTAATTGGTCACGTTCGCCATATGATTGAAAGTCATTTTTGTTTGGGTACGCTATAACCATTTTATGCCGGGAAATTCATATAATGTTATCAAAGCAAAAAACCGCTTGAATGAGTCTGATTATATATTGGAAATATAACTGTAAAATCTATGAAATGGCAGCTACCTCCAGTAAAGGACTTAGCTCTTGCTCTCCTGGAATTCATATGCAAGCTGGATGACTCTGGCAGGGAAATCGGTGAACAGTCCCTCAACGCCAAGTTCAAGAAGATAGATAATATCACTTTCTGAATTCGCTGTATAAGGGCGGACCTTGCAGCCTAGAGCCCTGGCCTTTAATGCGAGTTCCTTAGTGAGGCCGGCCAGTGCCGGATGAAAGGCTGCTCCTGGATTATCTTTAAGCACTTCTTCAAAATTAACGGGAGATCTTTCAAATAAAAGGGCACTTTCAATTTCAGGAGCTATTTTTTGGGCTATGCTGATAGACTCATGGTTGAAGGAAGAAAGGATGACCCTCTTTTCATAGGAGTATCCGCGGATAAGCTCTATAATCTTTTTCTCTAATCCTGCATATGGTAATTTATCATTTTTCAGCTCAACGTTTATAATAAGAGAGGTGTCTTTTGCCCATTGAAAAACTTCCTCAAGCAGAGGGATTTTTTCATTTTTAAAAGAAGGAGAAAACTTTACACCTGCATCACCCATTTTCAGCTCTTTGGCCGTATAGTCCGCTACATAGCCTGACAGAGTGGTAGTCCGTTCCAGAGTTTCGTCGTGGATGACTGCCAATTTACCGTCTTTGGTCAGGTGGACATCAAGCTCAATGCCGTCTGCACCGCTTCTCAAAGCCGCTTCGAATGCTGAGAGGGTATTTTCAGGATGTGTCCCTTTTGAACCTCTGTGGGCAAATATACATACATTCCTCATGTGTCATCCTCCTTGTATACAATAGTTATTATTCTATTCCCTTGTCTTTGAAATTACACTTATAAAGAAAATTAAGGCAACCGAAAAGATGATTTTACAAGAATAAAAGAGCGGGTGGCAAAGGAAAGCATACGAAATGGGGACAGCCGGGGTCCCGCACTGCCGGCGGATTTCTTTTCTGAAAGAAACTAGTAAAATTGCGGACAGCTCCGTCTTTTTTTCAGAGACGGGGCCTTTTTGTTATGCAAGGTAATCCTTACCTGAAGCTTATGTCTGTTTAAGGAGCGCTTTAGCCTGCGGCTGTTTGAAAAGATGATTTAAAAGGTAAGATATTAGGAGCGTACTGCGCTTGCTCATTTTGGTAATCCAGCTCCAGCGCCTAGCCCGCTATGCAAAAGATGTTTTGCCCTGAGAGGCAAAAAGCGCCTCTAAGGTCAAACCCCTATTTGCTGCACGGGCTGATTAAGGCCGCTTGCTCATTTTGGTAATCCAGCTCCAGCGCCTAGCCCGCTATGCAAAAGATGTTTTGCCCTGAGAGGCAAAAAGCGCCTCTAAGGTCAAACCCCTATTTGCTGCACGGGCTGATTAAGGCGCTTCCGCTTTTTAGTAATCCAGCTCCAGCGCCTAGCCCGCTATGCAAAAGATGTTTTGCCCTGAGAGGCAGAAAGCGCCTCTAAGGTCAAACCCCTATTTGCTGCACGGGCTGACAAGGCGCTTGCGCATTTTTGGTAAGTTATTGGTTTTTTTTTGATAAAAAAGGCCTTATTATATTATTTTACGATAAAAGTCTTGACTTCGACAAAGAACGACAATATCCTTTAAATATTGAACCGTTAAAAAATTAAAATATTTAGACAATTCAATCTCTTAATTAAATTATCATTCAAGGAGAATTATATGAACTCAATCTTCCGTAAAGTCTCGATTCCTGACTTGGTGGCAAAAAGCCAAGTGAAAAAATTGAACCGTTCGTTAGGTCTGCTTGACCTAATCTTTTTGGGCGTAGGCTGCGTAATCGGGACGGGCATCTTTGTAATTACAGGAGTGGTCGCTGCAAAAAGTGCAGGTCCTGCGCTGCTTATCTCATTTATTATCGCCGGTGTGGCCTGCGCCCTGGCTGCTTTGTGCTATGCCGAGTTTTCGTCGGCTGTACCGGTGTCAGGGAGTGTGTATACCTATACATACGCTACCCTGGGTGAAATTTTTGCCTTCCTGATCGGTTGGGACCTCATGCTCGAATATGTTTTGGCTGTTTCTGCCGTGGCTACTGGCTGGTCCTCTTATTTTCAGTCGCTGATTGCCGGTTTTGGCATATACATACCAGATATATTAACGCAGGCACCCGGGACAGGGAAGGGCGCCATCATTAACCTTCCGGCGGTTATTATTATCTTGCTGATTACAGCACTAGTAAGCAGAGGTGTCAAAGAAAGTACAAGATTTAATAATGTAATGGTATTTATAAAGCTTTCCGTCATCCTGGCGTTCATTGTTGCAGGAGCTGGTTATGTGAAACCTGAGAACTGGACCCCGTTCGCACCATTCGGTTTCAAAGGGATTGTTACAAGTGCCGCAACAGTTTTCTTTTCTTATATAGGATTTGATGTCATTGCTACGGCATCTGAAGAAGTTAAGAATCCAAAAAGAAATATGCCGATTGGAATCATTGCTTCCCTTGGTATCTGTACGTTTTTATATATGGTTGTTTCCCTTATCCTGACAGGGATGGTCCCCTATACAAAATTAAATGTCGGAGATCCTGTCTCCTTTGCATTAAAAGCTGTCGGCCAGGATCAGATGGCGGGAATTATTTCAGTAGGGGCTGTTGCAGGAATTACGACTGTATTGCTTGCACTGATTTATGCCCAGGTAAGATTATCTTATTCAATGAGCCGTGACGGACTTCTTCCAAAGCGTTTGTCTGTGGTCCATAAAAAGTACAAAACTCCTTTCTCAAATACATGGCTGACTGGCATTGTTGCTGCAGGTATTGCAGGATTTGTAGATCTGACGACCCTTGCACACTTGGTGAATATGGGCACTCTTGCTGCCTTTACACTAGTATCAATAGCAATTATCGTTCTTAGGGTAAAGCATCCCGAAATCAAAGCATCCTTCCGGGTTCCCTTTGTGCCGGTTTTACCTGCAATCAGCGCCTTGTTTTGTGTGTATTTAACATTAAGTCTCCCTGCGATTACCTGGATATCCTTTCTCATATGGCTGATCGCAGGACTTGCTGTTTATCTCTTTTACGGTAAAAAACACAGCCATCTTAATCAGCGTTAATATAAAAGCTTCATCATAATTTTTATGATGAAGCTTTTTTGATTTTCCAGGCGCGTGCCGTTTAATTTAGTGCGAAAGAGCAGGAGGTTTTTTTTCAAAGAGGACCTTATTTAAAAATCGCTGAAGTCCGTACATTGGACACAGACACCGAAAAGGATTAAGATAAAGAACAATTTTTATTTGAAAGGTCTGAATGGATATGGAATATATATCACCCTCAGGAAAGCTTTACAGAAAAACCATCCTGGCTTTGTTTTTTGGAAGCTTTGTAACGTTTGCAGATTTATACAGTACACAGCCGGTGATTCCGGTCATTGCAGAGCAATTTCATATATTGCCGGCAAAAGCCAGTCTTGCACTTTCTTTTTCCACGGGCATGCTTGCCATATGTTTGTTCATTATCTCGATTTTTTCTGGGATTGGTGACCGAAAACGTATCATGGGTGCTGCATTGACTTTATCAGCTTTATGTTCAATCAGCGTGAGCTTTGTTCATAGCCTTCCCCTGCTCCTTGCCATCCGTGCTGTACAAGGAGCGGCATTAGCCGGATTCCCCTCCATTGCCATGGCTTATATTACGGAGGAATTCCATCCGAAGAGCCTTGGATATGTAATAGGGATTTATGTCAGCGGATCAAGCATCGGCGGACTTGCGGGCAGGCTGATTGTGGGTTCATTATCGGATTTCCTGAACTGGAATATTGCAATAGGCTGTCTGGGGGCATTAAGCCTGCTGATCAGCCTGGCCTTTTGGGTGATGCTGCCCTCCTCAAAACATATCATGGCAAACCCGATATCGCTCAGAAGCATAAAAAGTTCTCTGATTCACAATTTGAGGAATAGAGGGCTGCTGATCCTCTATACCATTGGTTTTTTATTAATGGGTTCATTTGTGTCCGTATATAATTATGCAGGAATTCCGCTTATGAAACCTCCATATAACTTGTCGCAGACCCTCGTTGGATTTATTTTTATCATTTATCTTGCAGGCACCTTCAGTTCTGCCTGGATGGGGAAGCTTGCTGACCGGATGGACCGCACGAGAGTCATATCTGCAGGAATACTTTTAATGATGGCCGGAGGTGCTTTGACGTTAAGCGGAAGCATTGTGATGAAAATTGCTGGGCTGACTGCTTTTACATTCGGTTTTTTTGGTTCCCATTCTATCGCGAGCAGCTGGGTTGGAATCTTGGCAAGTAAAACCGAAAAAGCACAGGCTTCGTCTCTTTATCTGCTATTTTACTATGCGGGGTCGAGCTTAATAGGTGCTGCAGGGGGTGTGTTCCTCCACAGCTATGGATGGGGCGGTGTAATCGGCGCGGCTGGCATTTTGCTTGCTGCAGCCTTTGTTTTGGCATTATTCATCGATAAAACAGAAAATGTCTTTATGCGGGAAGATGGCTGATACATCTATGCAGGCTCCGGGAGATCTTCACTTATTACTCTAAAACTCGCCCGTCATATTTTTTGCAGTTTATGAATATATTTTCTTAAATGGGATAAATACATATAGAGCATCATTTTGAAAAGAAGAGAGGTTAATAGATAAATTGAAATATAAATCATCTGTACTGGCAGGATTAACTGGTATGCTGGCCATTTTGCTTTTTGTATTTTTTCAGGATTCTTCCGGTATGGAAAAGGTGCGGATCAATGAAAAGTATTATCCGGAATATGCAAACGGAAAAGCTGTGGGATTTAAAACGAAAAAGGTAATCAATGTTTCCAAAACAGCGGAAGGCAATTCATGCGCGATGGAGTTCAGCAACGGAAAAACACTGGAAATCGATTGCGGCCGATATCTGGACTATCGGGTTGGGGATACAGTTTATATTGACTATAAGGGAAATCATGTGACCGATATACAAAGAAAAAAGTAGCGGCAATTATGCTAAATACATAATAGTAAGCAGCTGGTCAAAAAAATACAGCATCCAAGGCCCCAAAAAGATGTTATGATACTATCAGACTGGTTTCGTGGGGTGTTTGGGCAGTGCAAAAAGGTATTGCGGGTTTTTATTTGAGTGTGGCCGCCCTTTTAACCGGGTCTGCGCTATATGCGCTGGTCCGGCTGAAATTCTCCCTGCCAATGCTGGTATACGGAGCGATAGGGCTGACTTTCTTGCTGCTTGCCTATCTTTCCTGTTTTTTATGCGTAACGGGAATCTTCAGGGAAAAAGATAGAAAAGGCAGATGGTATTCTATAATTGGCGCAGGTATTTCAGGTGTTTTGGTGATAATGGTCATCTACCTTATCATATTGGCTGGCCAGAAATAGCAATTAGCCCCCTTAAAAGGGGGGCCAGGCTGCTTTAATTTTCAGCCTCTCTTTTTAGAGGCTTCTTTTTTTTGTTTATGCTCGGTTAGAATTTTTTTGATTCTTCCCGCGTTGTTTTTTGAATTGATCAGCCTGACCAAATCAGACATATTCTCGGCTTCATAGTCTCTTCTGTTTTCGCTCATCTAATCCCTCCCGGAAGTATGCAACATGTAGTATTTCCATACCCGGTAAGGCTGCTGATAAACTAAATGCCGCCAATGATTTCTTCCATTTCAAATTTCAGCTTTTCGGTTTCATTTTCAATTATGGTAATCATCGTTCCAAAAATTTCTACAGAATCCCCCGGTTTCGCATTGGCTGGAAAAAGATTTTTTGGGATGCCTTCGGTTTCACCGTCTATTTCCACAATTCCGTAATCACCTTCAAAGCGGTTAATTAAGCCCTTTTTAAGTTCATCCACTTTTAATCACCATCCTTTTTATATTAATGCTGGTATTCCCGCTTCATACTGGTTTGTAAACAAAAATTTTTCTGCCATCATGAGAAAATGTGATAAATTCTGTCTATAAAACTAATATAGTGGCGTTTTTCAGAAACAAAGTGTAATGTTTTTACATATAAAGTGATGGTTTTGGGTATATAGATATAACAATCTGGAGGATTCTATGAAAAGTATAGAAAATATAGGAAAAAGATTAAGCTCCGCAAAAGTCAAAATGGCTGAAAAGCTGGGCTCGGAATATGAAGGCTCACAAATTTCCGGGAATGATATGGCCAAAATCAGAAGCGAGCTTATCGGGATCCATGCTGAAGCATTGTCAGGAGACCTGGGTACAGCCATTGATAAAATGAAAATTAAGGCAAAGGAAATAGGGGAGTTACTTATTTCCTCCGGGTATACTCTTGAATCTGCACTAGAAAACACGAAGACGGCCCGACAAGCATTCTGGGATTTTTTCGAGGAGGAAGTAAATCAGCAGCGATTATCTGCAAATGCGCTGCTTCAGGCAGCTTCCATTGTAGATCAAGTGCTTGATGCATCCATAATCAGCATCAGCGAATGCTATATTGCAAGCTTTAAGGAAAATGCAGCAGCAGCGGATGATGCGGCACTGCAAATTAAAGAGAATAAAATGTTAATAGAAGAACTTTCTGCTCCTGTTGTCCAGACGGTTTTAGAAGGCACCCTGCTGGTCCCTTTCATTGGCAGGATTGATGCGTCCCGGATGGAAGCCATTCAGATGAATGTGCTCAGCAGCTGTTCTGAAAATAATGCTGAGTATATTATTCTAGACTTTTCCGGGCAGACGGAGGATGTGGATGCCTTTACATTTCATCTTCTGGATCAGCTGGTGAAATCATTGAAATTGATAGGAACTGAACCGAGATTTGCAGGGTTTTCTTCTGGTGCGGCTAGAAAAATCGTAGAAGAGGGCCTTGTTAATGATGTGAAAACATTTGGCAGCTTCAGGCAGGCAATGTATGATTTATTTAGTGAAAAAGGGATATCCTTTGCCGAACTGGCCAAATAGGTGAAGCCTCTTCAGGCACTCCTGGAGCACTGATAGTAAGAAATCATGTTTTGCTTTTCTTTTTATTTGGGAAAAATAAAAGGGGAGTAAGGTATAAACTGCTTGATTTAGCTGACATACAGAAAGGAAAGCCGGGCAGCTTTTTCTCTCCTTGCTTTTGCTTTAATATTGGGGATGGTAGGATGCAAAATAATAAGGAATTATATAACTTTTTATTGGATCGTTCAACGGATATTGCAGACCGGTGGATTGAAACATTTAATCATCATTTTGATTCATTGTTTACTTCGTCTGATTCAGTCAGGCTGGATGAACTGCGGGTGCAGAGCCAGCTGTTCATTATCCATTTGCATAAGGTCTTTTTAGTGGATAGAGGGCTGTTTTTTTCATCTTTGCAGGATTGGATTGAACAGGTGGCCAAGCATGGAAATAAGGATTCTTCGATTTCTGAGCTGGCATATCAGGTGAAAAAGCTCAGGGGAATATATTGGGAGGCCATTGGTGAATTCGTGGAAATGAATTCCGGCAGAATTTCCAATCAGGAAATTATGCTATGGAGCGATCTTGTTTATATAGCCTTTGACGAAATTACAGAAGCGCTTTTAGGCTTTTTCCAGAAAGAGAGCTCCAATAAAATCGATGCGCAGAATACAATTATTTATTCTCTTACCGTACCAATCATACCGATATCTTCTGCGGCTTATTTAATGCCGCTGTTTGGAGAAATGAATACGAAGAGGGCCAAGGTGATAAAAGAACATATTATCGCCCACTGCGCATCCAAAAAGGTCAGCCTGCTCTTCATTGATTTATCAGGGTTAACCGGTGCGGATGATTCTATGCAGCAAATTTTCCAGCTGTCTATTATGCTGCAAAAGATAAAAGTGGAAACAGCTTTTATAGGAATTGGCCGGCAAATAAAAGAGAGGATTGAAGAACTGGAAATAAGCTTAGACAATATCGCTGTCTACTCCAGTTTGACGGCCGCTTTAAAAAACTATCAGCTGGATGGTGAATAGGCAGAAAAAGCAGGGACCTGATGTCTCTGCTTTTTTTTGATTTCCAAAAAAACGGGATACTAAAAATAGGAAATAAGAATGGTAAAAGAGAATATAATAGACATGCGTCTGCAGTGAAGTCCCGCAGCCCCAATTTGGCTGGCGGCCAGTTGAATGGATCACTTAGGGCAATCTTCATTCAAGTTTATTGCAGACGATAATGCTGGAAATTGAAAAGTGGAAAGAAGGGGCTGATTATGGCTAATGCTGCTGTACCTCAGATAAAAACGAAGAAAAAGAGAGGAAAACGGCTTTTATGGGTACTGGGCATAGCGGCAGTGCTGCTGCTCGCCGCATTTGCCGGCGTGAATTTTTATCTCGCCCGTTCACTGCCTGTAACAAAGGGAGAAATCGGGCTGCACGGCCTTTTGGGGTCTGTAACTGTCGTTAGAGATTCAAGCGGTGTCCCGCATCTTAAAGCAAAAAATGAACACGATTTGTTTATGGCTCAGGGCTACATACAGGCCCAGGACAGATTGTTTCAAATGGATTTGAGCAGGAGGCAGGCTTCGGGCAGGCTGAGCGAGGTGATTGGCGACAAAACTGCTGAAAATGATAAGTTTTTCCGCACGCTGGGATTAAGAAGGGCTGCCGAATCATCTTATAAGCAATATTCCCCAAAAGGAAAGGAAGCTCTTCAATCCTTTTCAGAAGGAGTCAATGCTTATATTAAAGAACTGAAGAAAAACGGGAAATGGCCGGTTGAATTTAAGCTGCTTGGATATAAGCCAGAACCCTGGACGCCTGCAGATTGCCTCACAATCGGAAAATATATGGCGTTTGATTTAGGCGGAAACTGGGAGGACCAGGCCTTTAGGCAATATTTGCTCCAGACTTTCCCAAAGAATAAAGCATATGATCTTTTTCCTGGCTATCCAAGAAGCGCGCCCTATATCATCGGGAAATCAGAATTGAATATTGAAAAAAGCTTTGCACATGCAGTTACTCCATTCGAATATAACGGAAGCAATAACTGGGTAGTCAGCGGCCAAAAAACGGCATCCAAAAAACCTCTTCTTTCGGATGACCCTCATCTCGGACTTGCAACCCCTTCAATATGGTATCAAATGCATCTGGAAGCCCCAAGTCTGAATGTAAGCGGTGTCATATTTGCGGGCGTTCCAGGAATAATCCTTGGGCATAATAAGAACATTGCCTGGGGAGTCACCAACACAGGCCCTGATGTCCAGGACCTGTATATAGAAAGAAGAAATCCGGTGCAAAAGAATGAATTTTACTATAAGGGGAAATGGGAAAAGGCATCTATTGTCAGCGAGCCTATAAAAGTAAAAGATAAAAAAACAATCGACTATAAGGTAACGGTGACACGGCATGGGCCAGTCATATCCGAATTTGCAGGCGAAAGCGGAAAGAATACGGTTCTGGCACTTAGATGGACCGCATTAGATCCTTCCTCTGAATTGGAAGCAGTCCTGAAAATGAATAAAGCGAAGGACTGGAATAGCTTTGAGGAAGCGCTGCTGAAATTTGAGACACCGGCCCAAAACTTTGTATTTGCCTCAAAAGACGGGACAATAGCCTATAAGGCAAATGGAAAAATTCCCATCCGGAAAAAAGGAGACAGCATGCTTCCGGTTCCCGGCTGGACGGATGAGTATGAGTGGAAGGGGTATATTCCATTCGATGAACTGCCAAAAACGGTCAATCCAAGTGAAGGCTTCATTTCAACTGCTAATAATAAAGTGATTTCCGATGACTATCCGTATCATATCTCAAATAACTGGGCCCAGCCGTACAGGCAAATGCGCATACAGGAAGTGCTGAAAGCGAACGATCACCTGACTGTGAAGGATATGGAAAATCTGCAGATGGATCAAATGAATCTGCAGGCAAGGGAGTTTGTTCCGCAATTCATTCATGAACTTAAACATATGAAAAGCGGCAGGGATAAGCAGGCACTGGAGATTTTAAAAGATTGGAATTTTATTGACTCGAAGGATTCCCCTGCTCCGCTGATTTTTAACTTGTGGATGCTGAATATATCCGATGTGCTGCTGTCAAAGCAAATACCTGAAGATACGTTAAAGCTTTTTAAAGGCAAAAAACAGGCAGTAGATGAATTGCTGAGAAGAGGTCTTGAAGGAAAGCCGGGCCCATGGGTGACGGAAGCGGGAGGATTGAAAAAAGTATTGGAGCTGTCCCTTGAAAAGACAATAAAACAGGCTGGAAAACTGCAAGGGGAGAAAATGGAGGATTGGAAATGGGGAGATTACCATCAAATTCAATTTACCCATCCCCTCTCAAGTGTCGCGCCGCTGAATTTATTATTCAACAGGGAAGCTCCCATTCCTGTTGGGGGAAGCAGTGTCACTGTCCAGGCTGCTGCATTTACAGAGGAAGGAATAGTGAACCATGGGGGCTCCTGGCGATTTGTAATAGATCTTAGCCATATGGACGAAGCCTATCATCTTGTCGGGCCTGGACAATCAGGAAATGTGAAATCCAGATGGTATCATGACCAAATGGATGACTGGGCAAATGGAACGTATCATAAGACAATTCTTAATAACCCTAAGGGGGATATTATGACATTAAAACCATAGCATAAGAAAAGGGAAGGCACCATGTTTGGTGTCTTCCCTTTTATATGAGTGCCGTTCAATTCGGCATCTATAGGTATTTGCTGCCCTCGCGTATGCTTAGCTTGGCCAATGTATGGGTGCCGATAAATTGTCTTACTGAGTCAGGTGCCGTTTTGGAATACTCGCGCAGCGCCCATCCTATAGCTTTTTGAATGAAGAATTCCCTGCTGGTTGCATTTTGCAGAATATACCGGTAAAGCAGTTCTTCGTTTGTTTGATGTTTATATTTCAGCTGAAAAAGAATGGAAGTCCGCTTGCGCCAAAGATGATCGGAGGTGCTCCACTCATCTAGGTTCCAAGCAATCAGTTCCGGATAACGGAAAGCTAATTTTCCAACAGGCTTTGCTGCCAGCGCATCTACCGTATCCCACCAGGATTTTTCTGTAATAAGCTGTTCCAGAAGGGGGAAATGTTCTTTTGACAGCACGTTCAGCTTTTTGCTGATATAGTCCAGTGCCGCATATTGATATTCACGCTCAGGTTTTTCCCAAAGTTCAAGAGCAAGCTCCGGAAGAAAGGGTTTCTTTAGTATTTCTGTTTCAGAGTAAAATTGCTTGGTTAGTTCGTTTCTCAGTGGTGTTTTTATCCCTAAAAAAGGGAACAGGTTTTTCATATATTTGCTCATCGGCACAGCCTGCTCTGTGTCGCGGTTTTGCTCAAACTTCTCCTGAAGCTGCATGGTAAGCATTGTCTTTGCCTCCGCTTTCATAGTGCTAATATTTTCTGTACACATAAGGATCTTCCGGCTTGCTGATTGTCTGGACGGACTTTACCTTAAGAATAGGGATTGTTTTTTTGAATGGCTGATAATATACGGTATCTAATTCACCTGTAACAGAAAGCCAATCATCATTTTTAGTTTTTATGTTTTCAGGAAGCTCGATCAGCATGCCGAAAACGCCCGAATCGGCAACACAATGTATGATTCCAAAGCGGAACAGGAAGATCTGGTTTTTTGCCACATCCTCAGCATGGTAGGCAAAGCCATTCATTTTAATCGTCTTGCCTGTGAAATCCCCAGGGTAATTATAGATGGTTTCAAGATCAGTCAGATAGTTGCTGTCGTTCAATTCAAGCTTCCCTTTTTTATCAAGCTTTTTCAATGACCGGTCCATAAGGGTCTGATAATCGTCTGTCCCATAGTAAAGACTGGTATTGGGCTGGAGAAATTGATGCTGGCTGTACTGGTCTGTGTCATTATAGACAGGGAAATGAAATCCCTTTTTTGCGACGATATTGGAATCCATCGTTGCAACAGGAAGGAAAAGCCCTGTGAAAACCGGAATCAGAAATAATATATATGTCAGGTATTTCTTCCAGCCTTTGCTTTCATGGGTATGATCGCTGCCGCAATGACAATCATCACTGCACGTTTTTTTATCATCTTCTTTTACATATAGATATAATCCGATCAAGGTGAAAATAGCCAAAATGTAGATGGCGGTTTCCGAGATATAGGCATATTTCATGTTAATATATTTCGAAATATTTCCAGAGGCATGCAAATGCATGAATAAAAAAGTAAAGCCAATTAAGATAAGTAACCGAATCATAAAAAACACCTCGTTAAAATTTAAACAATAAAGTAAGACCAAGGACTGAAAGGATAATGTACAGCGTCAGATAAAGGACAAATTTCACTTTGAAGGTGCCGAGAAGCATAATGGTATTTTTAATGTCGAGCATGGGACCGAACACAAGGAAGGCTACCAGCGAGCCTGTGGAAAAGGTGCTTCTGAAGGAGCTGGCAACAAAGGCGTCCGCTTCAGAGCAAAGAGACAGCACATAGGCCATGGCCATCATGACCATGTTGCCGGATACCCGCCCCTGCCCAATATCAAGCAGTACAGATGTTTTAAGGAACGTCTGGACGGCTGCGGCAATCAGTGCCCCTATGATGAGGTATTTTCCTACCGAGAAAAACTCTTCAATAGAGTGCTTGAGCATCGCCATAAGCTTAGACTTAAAGGTATCCATATGAACATGGGATACATGTTCATGCTTCAATTGGGATTCTTTGAATTGATAAGAAATAATAAGTCCGACAATCAATGCGACCAAAAAGGAAATGCCTCCGCGGTACAGCACCATTTTCCAGCTGTTCCCAAAGGCGATGAAGGTGGAAAAAAGGACGATTGGATTAATGACAGGCCCTGTAAGCATAAAGCCGATCGCTGCATGAAGAGGCACTCCTTTGGATATAAGGCGCCTTGCAATCGGGACAATGCCGCATTCGCATGCTGGAAACAGTGCTCCAAGCAGAGTGGATACAATAACAGATAAAATCCGGTTTTTTGGGATGATCTTTGCAATCATTTCTTCGGTGACGAAAATCTGTATCACGCCGGAAACTAAGACTCCCAATAAGATGAATGGCAGTGCTTCTATTAAAATACTGATAAAGATTGTGTTCATTTGCAGTAGTGACTGACTCATACGGGCCGTTCCTCCAAAACTTTTATTCATTATGCTCTGTTAAGCTCAGTTGAAATAACTTAAGGCTTTTTTCGTAAACTTTGTTGCTTTCTGAACAAGTGGCTGATTTCCACTGCAGGATGCTCCGCTTTCCGCGGGGCGTGCGCTGAGCCTCCTCGACTTGCGTCT
Source organism: Bacillus sp. MUM 13 (assembly GCF_001866725.1). Lineage (NCBI taxonomy): Bacteria > Bacillati > Bacillota > Bacilli > Caryophanales > Bacillaceae > Bacillus > Bacillus sp. MUM 13. The sequence goes on along the minus strand of NZ_MLYQ01000012.1, from coordinate 936 downwards.
GCGGGGTCTCAGCAGTCACGCAGATCCCGCAGGAGTCTCCGCACATGCAGCTCCAATCAGCCTGCTTTAAAAATGGATTGCCTCGAGAACTTATTAAATAACACAATAATCTCTAAGAAAAGAGCCTAACTTAAAGACGATTAGAACGATATGCAGGACTGCGTGAAAGCGGGTTAAGGAAGACACGGCAGATGCAAGAGAAGAACTGCCTGCTAAAAGAGCGCCTTAAGCAGAATCGGCAGGCAGGTTTAACAGAGCCATTCATTAAGATAGTAGAGAAGGATCTGCCCTAAGTCAATTTTTCATTACCATGAGATACAGACGGGCATCTTATCAGTATAGGGCTTTAGGATAGAGCCGTTCCTCTTTTCAGGCATTAAGTAAAGGATCAGGGCAATACTCATGGTATATCTTCATATATTTTCCTGACTCACGGCAGTTAAGATAGCGTCAAGACAGTGTTATTCGAAGGATTTGAAGCAGGAGATGTGATGATTCCCTCCATGGGAGGTTTCACTAAATAAATCAGAGAGAGGGATGATGGAATTTGAACGGCAAGTGTGAATTATGCGGAAGGAATCATACAGAACTGACTATTCATCATTTAACACCAAGGGAAGAAGGGGGAAGCCATCTGCCAACTGCTTTATTGTGCAAGCCCTGCCACAAACAGATACATGCTTTGTATTCAAATAAAGAATTGGCTGTACGGATGTATACCGTTGGTTTACTGCAGGATGATGAGGAAATTAAAAAGTATATAAAATGGATCAGAAAGCAGCCTCCTCAAAAATTGGTCAAAACAAGAAAGTCGAAGCAAAAATAAAGGCTGTTTTCGTAAACCTTGTTGCTGTTCAACAAGTGGTTGATTTCCGCTCCAGGATGCTCGCTTTCCGCGGGGCGGGCGATGAGCCTTCTCAGCTACGCTTGCGGGGT